>CAZMMO010000023.1:0-13426 GCA_964567365.1 uncultured Rhodanobacteraceae bacterium
ACTTCCCGTCGGCACGCCTCGCGCCGGGACAGACCTATCACAACGAGATCGTGTACCAGTTCTCGACCCAACGTAAGAAGAGGTTCTGAAAGCGGCAGGCCCCGGACGGAAGGGGCGCCCGGCGCCGACTTGCATCTGCATCCGGAGTTCACGGTGGAGATGTGACCAGACCGCTGCGTCGACCGACCGTGGCCAAACCAACATGTTGTTGTACAGGGGAAGACCCGTGAAGCCACTACAACTTCTTTTCATGATCGGCTTGTTCGTGCTCGCCTTGCCGCTGGCATCGCCGGCGATCGCAGCCACCAAGGATGATGCCGGGCCATGGCAGCTGGTACCGGCCAGCAACGCCGATTATGTCTACGCGGGGCGTGTCGATTTTTCCAACCCCGAGGCTCCCGGATTCTACTGGGCCGGTGATGCGGCCACGATCGGATTTACCGGTCCCGGACTCGAGGTGGTACTGGCGACGCCAGGCAAGAGCGTGTATTTCGATGTCATTGTTGATGGCAATGGCGCCATCCGCCATGTCATTCATTGCCGCAAGGGACGGCACGTGTACGCCATCGCCACCGATCTTGCACCGGGCCGTCACACCGTCGAGGTATTCCGCCGTGTCGATCCAACGTACAAGGTCGCCACGTTTGAAGGTATCCGGATCGGCAAGGGCGAGGCGGTGTTTCATCCGCACTTGCATCACGCCCTGAAAATCGAATTCTATGGTGACTCGATCACCTCGGGTGTCGGCGTGCTAAACGTGACGCGGTTGGACAACGGAAACCCGGCATTCATGGACAACTATGTTGCCTATGACGCCGTGGCTGCGCGTGTGCTCCATGCCAGTTATCGCAGTATTTCGCTGAGCGGTATCGGTATCGAAAAAAGCTGGTTCCCGTTGGTCATGCCACAAATGTACGACCGCCTTGCTCCCTGGGATCCGGACAGTCATTGGGATTTTTCACGCTGGACGCCGGATTTTGTCGTCATCAATCTGACGACCAATGATGCATCCCTGCTTCATCTGATGCCGAAGCCGCCATCGAAGCAGCACGTCATCGATGCCTACATCCACTTCGTCGACTCCATAAGGCACCATTATCCGCATGCCGAGATCATCTGCATGCTCGGCGACATGGCCCCCACCAGGAAAGGGACGCCGTGGGCAGGTTACATAAAGCAGGCGGTTGCGCACATGCGCGCCCACGGCGACCACGCCATACAGTCGCTCATCGTTCCGTTCAAGAACACACCCAATCATCCAGATATTCAGGAGCAGGCGTCGATGGCAAGGACGCTGGTGGAAAAGATCAGGACCATTCAAGCGGAGCGTCATCACCAGGATCGAGCATATGGAGGCGATGGTGCCGTGCGGTGACCATCGACGCTCGCGATTTTGTCGCAAAGGGAGTGCCATTCGTGTTGCGAGCGTAATGACTGGAGCGCTGGCCGCAAATACCGTACTGGTGATGTTTCTCCTGGCCGGATCTGCACTGCTTTCACCTTCCGCCGCGGCGGCGACCCGCCCTGCAATGGCTACCTCTGGTGCCAACCGGACCGTGGCGAAAAAAGCCCTCGGCATTGTCTCCGGAATCCACGGTACATGGTCAAAAATGCCGGGCAAGATTGCGACCAGGCTCATGAGCCCCGGGGCGCTCATCGGCAACGGCAACGTCGGAGTCGCCATCGGCGGCGCTCCCGGCCGGCAGGAGTTTTATATAGGCCGCGACGATTTCTGGAGCGTCCTGCGCGGAAGAGTCATGCCGGTCGGACAGCTCCAACTCATCATCCCCGCGCTCCGGGGTGCGTCCACGCGGCTTCGTGAAAATATCGCTCCCGCCGACGTCACCGCCACCTTCGCAAAAGACGATGCCAGGCTTCATACCCGCGCCTGGGTCGCCAGCAATAAAAACGTCTTCGCCGTCGAGCTTGACAACCGCGGAAGTGTCGCGCTGCCCATCCGCGCCAGGCTGGTCGATGCTTTCGGGCACGCGGATTTCAAAAACCTCGGCGGGATTGCCGACAAGGTCCGCTGGCTTCACGTCTCTCCGGAGACGGTAGCGGCTACCATCGGAGGCTCGGGCACCGACAGCATGACCACCGCGAACGTCGCTGTCCGATCAGTACAAGTTTTCCCCACGCAGTCTTCCCACAGCTCGGCGACAAAGGCGCAAAAACCGCTCTATTCCTGGTCGTCCCCGACGGCCTTGACGGGAGCGGATGAACCCTTTCCGTGCGGCGATATCATCATGCCCGAACGCAGCTTCACCGTGCGTGCTTTCGTCAGGGTCAAGAGCGTACGGGGTGAGGGCGTCATCTTCTCGGCGCTGGTTCGTCATCGCTGGAACAAGCAGCATATCGATCCCGCCAATCCACTTGGCAACCTTCGCGGGCGCGATCTGCCCCGCAAGCAAGGCGCCGAGGCCGGCCTACTCTTCGGTGTATCGAACGGCCGCCTGTTCGCCAACCTCAACGGAACCGTTCTTGGCGCCAGCCGACCGCTGCCTGCAAATCGGTGGGTAACCGTCGCGGTTACCTATGATGGCGCGACGCTAAGGCTGCTGGTGGATGGATCCCAGGTTGCTCGAACAACAAACTTCCCGACCGCCGCACAGGTCATGGGCCCCCAATGGCAATGGGCCGCCACCCATCCGGGTGATTCGCGGATTCCCTTCCACGGCATGGCGCCTGAAGGCGTTCTTGCCCTGCGCGTCGTCGGAGCGCAAGCTTCCACCACGAAATCCGTTACGCGTTTCTCCATTCCCGCCAAGAGCCACGTCATTGTCCTCGTCGCGGTCATGGACGACCGCGACACCCCCGACTACTTTCATTCCGCCCTTTCCACCCTGCATCACGCAAGCTTCCATACCGTCGCTGCCGCATGGTCGCGGCACTTGGCATGGTGGCGCAATTTCTGGGCGAGATCCTACGTCGAAATTCCCGACAAGACGATTCAGTCCTGGTGGTATGGCTCGCTCTATGTTCTCGCCTCCTGCAGCCGGTCCGGCAATGTCGCGCCTGGACTCTGGGGCAACTGGATCACTTCGCCCCACATGGCCTGGCAAGGTGATTACACGCTCGACTACAACTACGAGGCGCCCTTCTGGGCGGCTTTTCCCACCAATCATGTCAGTCTGGCCGATCCTTACGACGCCCCGCTGCTTGCGTGGATGAAGCGCGGTCGCGGCCTCGCCAAGAAGTTGCATGCCCACGGCCTCATCTATTACACGCATCTCGCGCCGTCGCCGGGCTGGAGCGCCGACAACTTCCGTGCCCTCAATCAGAAAAGCGACGCCTTGTTTGCCGCCGTGAACTGCATCCAGCGCTGGCGTTATACGCACGACGTCGCGTATGCAAAAAAGGTCTGGCCGTTTCTCACCGGTGTCGCGGAATTCTGGGACCACGACCTGAAGCTCGTGAAGGGACATTACGTCGATTTCAACGACGCGGCAGACGAACACCTGTGGGGTGCGGCCAGCGACGTCAACCCGGCCAGCACCCTGAGCTTTCTTCGCATGCTTTATCCGGCGCTCATAGAGATGAGCCGCCAGTTGCATACCGACCGACAGATGCGCTCCATCTGGAGCCGTATTCTGTCGCATCTGAGCAAACTGCCCATCGCTCCCGCCCACAGCGTTGCAGCCATCCAAACTACGGTCGGCCATCCCATCCCTGCAGACCAAATGGTCATTCTCCAAAGCAAGAAGGGCATGCAATGGGTCAGCCTCAACCAAGGCGACCGCTTCTCCGAGGACCCGCCCGTCAAGCCTTCAGGATCCTCCGCCGGCATGAACTCCCTGCAGGTTGTCTTCCCCGCCTGGAACATCGGCCTCGAAAGCAGCCCGGCTCTCAAAAAAGCCGCCATCAACACCATCCGCTACATGCGGCTTTGGTACGACAACAACGACACATCCAGCTTTTATCCGGCGGCTGCCGACGTTGGTTACAATCCCGACTCCATCCTCCGGCACCTCCATCTGCTGGTTACCCGCATTGGATATCCAAACTTCGCCTATGCCATGCCTGCAGGCGGTATTGAGAACGAGGCGACCGTTCCCACCACGATCGCGGCCATGCTTTTGCAGAGCTATCAGAAGAATATCCATGTCTTCGCAAACTGGCCCAGAAATAAAGATGCCTCTTTCGGCAACCTGCTCGCTGTCGGTGATTTCCTTGTCTCCAGTCAAATTTCCAGTGGAAAAATTGCCTTTGTGCGGATCACCAGCCAACGTGGTGGTATTTGCAGATTGGCAAACCCGTGGGGAGCGGATCAGTTCGTGCAAGTCGGTTTCAGCAATGGTGAGTCAAGAGTGATGCACGGAGCCGTCTTGTCCGTTTCGACATTGCCCGGGGAGCAGCTATTGTTCAAACCTTTGCCGCCGCAGCGGAATCGCGGGCGTCAGTGAGCATGACCAGGCGGGCATTCGAAACCACGCGGCCAATGTGACTCATGCAGCACGCGGTAATGTTTGACTTCGGTGCCATATCGCGCAGGAATCGTGCTCCCAGAAGGTCGCGTATTCACGGCACGGATCGACATGCCATAGTTTATATCGGTTGCATCCAATAATTCATTGGAATGTTATTGATTATGCCGCGTATCCTACTTCCCGTTATCCGAAATTTGATGCCCGGATAGCCGCACATCTATCGATGGTAGCCCCTCCCGAAAGGCGGACTGGATCCAGGTAGATGCCGCTCCTTGTGTCGAACGTGGAGGGAATAAATGAACAAGCCGATTATGGCATACCGTGGACGGAGGACGTTGCTCAAGGTCCTTCCCGCCGCCATTATGATGGGACTGGCGCCGTGTGTGTACGCCGCGGGCAGTAGCGCCACACCGGCATTGCCGGCACAGTCGATTTCACAACCGCAGTCCCAAAACAGTCAGTCGCAATCCAGGAACAAGCAACAACAATCCGCGACAGAACTCGGTGCCATCGTCGTTACCGGCCTGCGCAACAGCCTGGAATCGTCGATGAACGTGAAGCGCAACGCCATCGGATTCGTCGATGCGATTACTGCTGAAGCGATCGGAAAATTTCCAGACACCAATATTGCTGGAGCTCTTCAACGGATTCCCGGCGTGTCGATCAATCGGCGCCAGGGGGCGGGTGCCCAGGTGACGGTGCGTGGGTTCGGTCCGGGTTTCAACATGGTTCTGGTCGATGGGCGCCGGGTACCGGGCGCGGACGCATTCGGTAATGGTTTCAATGTGGTAGGCGGCATCGGCAGCGGCAGCCGTGCATTCGATTTCGCAGAATTGTCTCCCGATGATGTCAACAGGCTGGTAGTACACAAAACGGGGCGCGCCAACATAGACGGAGGTGGTATTGGCGCAACGATCAACATCATTACCGACAAACCGTTTTTCCACGAAGGTGGCAAGGTTGTAGCGAACATCTCCGGGAAAGGGATTTACGATACTTCCGAGCCATTTGGCAACAGCATCACGCCCGCGTACTCCGCACTGCTCAGCTACGCAAATCCTGACAAGACGTGGGGTGTGGAATTGAACTTCAATTACATGAAGCGGCGTGGAGGCTACGGAGTAGCCACCGAGAATGGGTGGACCACTAAGCCTTGGACCGGATCCGATGCCGCCTTGAGGCCTGGGGTGGAAGTGCAGAATCCACCCAAGGTGGGCCAGTTGTATTCCATGCCCAATGACATGCAGTACGGCGTCACTGGCTACTCGACCGAGCGCCGCAACGGGCATATCGTATTCCAGTTGCAGCCTGTCGATGGACTGACCATTACGGCGGACGACCTGTTTTCAAGGTACAAGATACATGAGAAACAAAACAACGATTGGATTTGGCTGCAGAGGGCCAGCAGCCTCACCGCGCTCAAATTCAATACGGGAGAGTCGGTTGCAAGCCCCGTATTCATACGTGACGTACCAACGGGTCTCAAAGATTTTCCGATGCAGGGCCTGATCGATGATCAGATCTACAAGCTCGATTCGTACGGGCTGAATCTCAAGTGGCAAGTCAACGATGACCTGGTTCTGGCGCTCGATGGCCATGAATCGAAAAATCGCAGTTTGCCCAACGATCCCGTTACCGGTGGCGGCCTTACGACAGTGACGCCGGGAGGCACAAACCATTGCACCTCCGGTCCTCATTGTGGTGGCGCATTCGGACAGACCATCACCTTTAACGGCGGACTGCCGATCGCGGCATACACTTGGTACCCGACACAGCAGGATGCGTACAACAACACCAACGGCACGTTGAACCCCGCTTTTGGGCCCAATAACATCGGTACGGAAACCGCCGGAATTGCTGGTCAAGGACAGGTATCCGATCTCAAAGAAATCAAATTTGATGGGACATTATTTTTCAGCCAGGGAAAGCTTCAATTTGGCCTGTCCGCCTCGCATTTGAAGATGCATGCGTTTGCGCATGATTCTCCGGGGTTTCAGCTTGGCCACAACACGGTGAACGATGCGGGGAAATTTCCCGATCTCATGGGTTTTCTCACGCCCATGAACATACTCAGTCACTTCGATGGTTACCCCACGCAGGGGGCCATGGGCGCGAACTGGTATCGCTCGAATCCGGATCAACTGTTCAGCCAATGGATACCCAAGCATTATCCGAGTCGCACCACGATTGATCCCGCACTGTCTTCCGACAATACGGTGCAAGAAAGAACCCAGGCTGCCTACGCACAAATCACCATCAACGCAAGCGTGGGGAACTTCCCTGCCACCATGCGTTTCGGCATGCGTTACCTGCGGACGAGAGTCAGCGCTCTGTCGTTCCAGGCTACGCCCAGCTTCAGATGGGATTCGAACAATGACTTCTCGACGCTGCACTCCAGCACGCTGCTTCCCGTGTCTTCCCACGGAAGCTATTCGAATTTGCTTCCCAATGTGGACTTCAACATTCAACTGACGGATTCGCTGGTAGGGCGGGCATCCTTCAGCAAAACAATTGCGCGTCCGGGGTTTGGAAATCTCTACGCCGGGGCCAGTGTCGGTGCGCCAAGCGGAGCAACGTTGGTCAACTCCACCTTCCGCGCGACGGGAAGTGCCGGCAACACGGGCTTGAATCCGCTGAAGTCCAACAACTTCGACATCGGCATGGGGTGGTATTTCGCGCCGGCGAGTTACATATCGGCCACTTTCTGGTACAAGCGCGTCGACAATTTCATCGGTAACGGCGTGACCACTGAAAACCTGTTCGGAGTGCAGGACATGACCAGTGGGCCGCGTGCCCAAAAAGCAGAGGCCTTCCTGGCCAGCGCGGCATGCAAAGCACAAGTGGCGGCGGCGGGTTTCGGCGGGACAGGTGCTTGTTCTCTCAACAACACCAGCCTGTTCACCGCCGTGGCGCTGATGCAAGACGGTAACGGCGGGCTGGCAGCTTACGATGGAAGCCCTGCGCAGCAAGCGAAAATGGTAACTGACGAAGATGTCCTGGCGCAGCCGGGCGACCCCCTGTATCAGTTCGACGTCAGCCGACCGGTCAACAAGAACAACGCGCACATGCATGGCTGGGAGTTTGGTGGCCAGTATTTCTTTGGCAAGACGGGCATTGGCGTACTGGCCAACTACACGATCGCGAAACAAAACATCGGCGTGAAGCCGGATTCGTCACCCACCGTGAACCAATTTGCGGTTACGGGCCTGAGCAACTCCGCCAATATCGTGGCCATGTATCAAAAGTATGGCTGGTCGGTACGACTGGCATGGGCATGGCGCGGCCACTACCTGCTTGCGCTCAACCAGAACGGATCCAGCCGCAACCCGCTTTACGTAGATCCCTATCATGAACTGGATCTCGGGATAACGTACGAGTTCAACAAGCACCTGTCGTGCGTGCTTTCGGGAATAAACCTGACCGGCGAAGATGTTCGGTGGTACGAGCGGTCACAACTTCAGGTCGTCAGGTTGGTTGATCAAAAGCCGCGTTATGCATTGGCCGTCAGATACCATTTCTGATATTCATCCCTGGCTGGCCCTCCAGTCTGCATGCGGGTGGGCGGGGCCAGTCAGAAACTGCGGATCTGTTCCGTATGCGCGGGAGCACTTCCATGCCCAGGTGCCGTGTAGCGGGTTTGGTGACCCGGCCTTGCAGGGAGTGGACAGCCTTGCCGACGATGGTTGGAAGAGCGCTGGTTACCGTCCGTCATGGACCACAAAGCTCGTAATGTCTCCATCGTTGCTGAAGGCAGGCCCCTGCAGGCACCCAAAATCTCCGAACTTGCCGGGGAATGATTATCCAGGAATTCTTAGGACGCTGCGATCATGTCCATGTCAAACCCACGCTTTCGTATAGCCCATGCCACGGTAAATGCAATGGACGAGTCCTCGGGTGCATGGTTTCGACTATTGATGGCAGCCGTGCTCGCATTGCTGTCGATGGGAGCCATTGCTCGACCGACAAATTACTCCAGTGCCGCGCCAGTGCATTACACGAAAGCCGTGAAAATAAAGGATGGACTGCTGCGTGGGAAGGTGATGGCGACAGGGGTGGACGCTTTTTTGGGCGTGCCGTACGCGCGCCCTCCCGTGGGCCATTTGCGCTGGCGCGCACCACAGCCGGCAAGGCATTGGAATGATGTCCGTGATGCCACGGACTACGCGCCGAGCTGCATGCAAAAGAGAGGCACTCGGCTTCCATGGACGCCGGTGTTCGTGGCACAAGGACCGGTAAGCGAGGATTGTCTGTATCTCAATGTATGGACGCCGACCATCTCCCAGGCTGCGCACCTTCCGGTAATCGTATTCATCCCGGGCGGTGCGTTCGTGGTGGGTTCGGGATCGGTCCCCGTATACAACGGCGCGAGGCTTGCGGAGCGTGGCGCGGTAATCGTAACGATCAACTATAGGCTTGGCGTGTTCGGATACCTGGCGCTACCCGCGCTACGCGAGCAGTCCTCGCACCACTCGACCGGCAATTACGGGATGCTCGACCAGATTGCCGCGTTACGGTGGGTAAAGCAAAACATTGGGCGTTTTGGTGGAAACCCTGACAACGTGACGGTGTGGGGCCAGTCTGCAGGAGCGATGAGCGTCGGAGTTCTGCTTGCATCGCCGTTGGCCAAGGGGTTGTTCGAGCGTGCGGTTGCAGACAGCGCGTTGAATGCGTCGCGCGAGATCGTGCTCAGTTATGCAAAGGCGGCACAAACGGGCTTGAAATACATGCACTCGCACGGTGCCGCCAGTGTCGCGGAACTGAGAAAGGTGAGCGCACAAGAGCTTCTTAAAGGCCAATCCATTGGACAGTTCGGACCCGTTGTTGACGGGTGGGCATTAAAGGGCTCGGCAGAGCGCGTCGACATGTACGGCGGCGGAGTAGACGTACCCGTGATCACGGGTAATCAGGCAAATGACTGGCGATTGTTCGCGCCCCATGTGGAAAGTCTCGCGGATTACCGAAAGTACATACGGTCCCTGTACGGGCGGAGAGCCAAGGACTTCGAACGCCTCTATCCGGCTGCCGATGTGGCACAGGCGATCGCGGCTTTGCAAAACAGTTCTCGTGACCGTGACCGGGTCTCGATGTATTTTTGGGCATCCACGCGTGCAGAGCATTATCAATCGCCGGTTTATACCTACTTTTTCACGCGGCCGATTCCATGGCCGAAACACCCGGGTTTTGGCGCGTTCCATACCGGGGAGCTCCCATACATGTTCGACAACTTGAGCCTGTTGGACAGGCCGTGGTCGTCATCCGACCGATCGCTGGCACGCTTGATGGGGACTTTCCTTACGAACTTTGCTCGTGCCGGCCGGCTCTCGAGCTGGCAGCCGGCAAAGAAGGGGGAGTACGTCACGAACGAACTGGGCGGAGCCCTGTCGCCGATGGCCATATCCTTGATTGGTGGACCTGACTCCAAGCGGGCAACAAAACTTGACTTCTGGAGGTCGGTATTTGCAACCCCCATGGGGGTAAAAATGCCGCCATTCTAGGCTTGAATGCCGTGGAGAGAAAAATGAATATCAACCGCCGGAATAAATCGGAGTGCCCGCACGTGATGTGCAGGATCGGCAAGGTGGCTCCCGCCGCCGTAACACCATTCTTATCGCCCAACCGAAAACCTCTTATGAAGCATGACCCGAAAAAAATCATGGCCACGTTCGCGCTCTGCACGGGAGTACTGCTTTGCGCCATGCTGGCTCCCCGCGCGGAGGCGGAAGGCAAATCCACTCTCGCGTATCTCAACCCTGATCTGCCCGCCAGGGTGCGCGCCAAAGATCTGGTTTCGCGCATGACGTTGCAGGAAAAGGCCTCACAGCTCGTCAACGCTGCGCGCGCCATCCCCCGTCTCGACATTCCCGCCTACAACTGGTGGAGCGAGGCACTGCACGGGGTAGCGGTAGACGGCACCACGGAGTTCCCGGAACCCATCGGTCTAGGCGCGACCTTCGACCCATCCGCCATTCGCCAGATGGGTGTGGACATTGGCACGGAAGCCCGCGTGGTTCACGAGAAGGCCGTGGCCAAGGGAAAATCCACCATCTTTCATGGGCTTGATCTGTGGGCGCCAAATATCAATATCGTTCGTGATCCGCGCTGGGGTCGCGGCCAGGAAACCTACGGTGAAGATCCTTTTCTCACCGCACACATGGCCGTGGCCTACGTCACCGGCGTGCAGGGAGACAATCCCGAGTATTACCGCGCCATCGCCACGCCAAAACACTTCGATGTTTATAGCGGCCCCGAGCCTCTTCGTCACTTTGTTGACGAGGACGTCAGCAAGCACGATCTGGAAGCCTCCTATCTACCGGCGTTCCGGGCTGCCATCGTCAAGGGCCACGCGGGTTCCATCATGTGCTCCTACAACGCCGTCAACGGAGCCCCCGCCTGTGCCAATCCATTCCTGCTCGACAAGACGTTGCGCGGCAGTTGGGGTTTCCAAGGCTATGTGGTTTCCGACTGCGACGCGGTGCATGACATCTTCACCGGTCATCATTACCGTCCCACCCAGGCTCAGGCCACGGCCATCTCCATGGAGCGTGGTATGGACAACGAGTGTGCGGACTTCACGACTCCGAGTACGGACGAGGACTACAAGCCCTTTATCACTGCCGTGCAAAAGGGCTACCTGAGCCAGTCCGCCATGGACCAGGCACTGGTACGCCTGTTCACGGCTCGCATCAAGCTCGGGCTCTTTGCCCCGAAGGGAGCGAACCCTTACGCGAATACGCCATACAGCGAACTCGACAGCCCGGCACATCGCGCGCTGGCGCTCAAGCTGGCGGACGAGTCGATGGTCCTGCTCAAGAATGACGGCATTCTCCCACTCAAACCGACTATTCACAGTATCGCCGTCGTCGGGCCGATGGCCGGCCAGACCCAGGTGCTGCTGGGCAATTACACCGGTACCCCCACGCACACGGTTTCCATCCTTGAAGGACTCAAGGCCGATTTCCCCGCCACGAAAATCACTTACGTGCCGGGGACGCAGTTCCTTGGTACCGGCATTGGTCACCCGGTGCCCGCCAGCGTATTGACCACTCCCGACGGAAAACCCGGTCTGAAGGCCGAATACCTGGAGTCCCCGGGCTTGGGCCTGGCGCCGGGATCCAAGCCGAAGCCGGTGCTCAGCCGCGTCGAATCCGGCATCGATCTGAGCAAGAGCACGCTGCCCGCTCAGCTCGCCGGAAAAAAGAAGTTCGGCGTCGAATGGTCCGGGTATCTTACGCCTACCAAGAGCGGAACTTATCTCGTTGGCGTCAAGGCCAACGGATTCGCGATGGTTTCAATCAACGGCAAGGCCATTTCCCGGCAATATGGAGAAGGTTCGCGGCCTGACTTCGGTTACGTCCATTTGCAGCGTGGGGAGAAAGTCTCCTTGAGCGTGCGCTTCGGGGCGATCGGTAGCGGAGAGCCCCACGCGCAATTAGTGTGGACCCCGGTAGATGGCACGCCTTCTCCCGCCGCTGTGACTGCCGCACAAAAGGCCGACGCCGTCATCGCCGTCGTGGGCCTCAGCAGCCAGCTTGAGGGCGAACAGATGCCGGTCGACCGGCCAGGCTTTCACGGTGGCGACAAGACCAACCTCAAAATGCCTGAACCAGAGTTGGCGCTTGTACAAGCCGTCGCCGCAACCGGCAAACCGGTCATCGTTGTCCTGTTGAACGGCAGTGCACTCGCCATCAACTGGATCGATCAGCACGCCAGCGCCGTCCTCGAGGCATGGTATCCCGGTGAAGAGGGCGGCACGGCGGTCGCGGATACGCTTGTTGGAAAAAGCAATCCCGGCGGACGCCTTGACGAAACCTTCTACAAGAGCGTGGACCAACTGCCAAACTTCGAGAGTTATTCCATGAAAGGCCGCACGTACCGCTATTTCAAGGGCAAGCCCCTCTATCCTTTCGGTTACGGCCTCAGCTACACGACCTTCGCGTATTCCAATCTCCGCATTCCGCATCAGAACGTGAATGCTGGTGATCCTGTTGATGCCAGTGTAACCGTGACGAACACGGGGAAAGTCGCCGGCGACGAGGTGGTACAGCTCTATCTCAAATTCCCGCCTGTTTCCGGAGCGCCGCGCGTTGCGTTGCGGGGCTTTCGCCGTATTCACCTTGATCCGGGACAGAGCCGGCAGGTCAATTTTGAGCTGAAGGGGCGTGCTCTCGGCATGGTGACGACTCGTGGCCAGCCCATCATTGCTGCAGGAGGATATACCGTGAGCATCGGAGGCGGGCAACCCGGCACCGGCGCCCCCGGAGTCAGCGGGCACTTCCATGTTGACAATCAGATTGCCCTGGCTCAATAGAGTCTTTCCGCCGAATGGTGCACTACGAAGCCACGGACCTGGAGCCCATGTGGCCAACAGGCCGAGAGCCTCGCAAACAAGTGATTGGGAATTACATATGCGCTCAATGATGACAGTTGCTTCAAGTTTCCTTGCATGCTTTCTTGCGTGTGGCATCGCTGTTGCCGCGCCCAGGACCGTCAGTGTTTCGGCCGTCCTTGATGCAAACACGAACCGGGCAGGACCAATCGTCAACCGCAATGTCTTCGGGCAGTTCTCCGAAGACCTGGGCCATGGCATCTACGGCGGTATCTGGGTGGGAACCCACTCGTCCATTCCAAACACGGATGGTTATCGAACCGATGTGTTGGACGCGTTGCGCAAACTCGGTGTGCCGGTAGTTCGTTGGCCCGGCGGCTGTTTTGCGGGTCGCTATGACTGGCGTGACGGAATAGGTCCGCGCAGCAAGAGACCCGTTACGGAAAACGTGGCCTGGGGTGGGGTGGACGACTCCAACGCGTTTGGGACGGACGAGTACATGCGCTACATGCACTTGCTTGGTGCGCAGACGTTCGTGGCTGCCAATGTGGGTAGTGAGCCGCCGCGGAAGACGGCGAACTGGGTGAGTTACATGACCTCCACGTCGCATTCGGCGTTGGCCCAGTTGCGCCGCAAGAACGGACACGCCAAACCCTGGAAGCTCGATTTCATC
>CAZMMO010000024.1:0-12478 GCA_964567365.1 uncultured Rhodanobacteraceae bacterium
GCATGTTGATGGGGGCAGTGTCAGTCCTGCAGGAGCACGCCGACGTGGGCGGCCACGCCGGCGCGCAACGCGGCCAGGTCGTAGCCGCCTTCCAGGCAGGACACGATGCGTCCGTCGGCGTGGGCGAGGGCCCGTTCCAGCAGGCGTTGCGTGATCCAGGCGTAATCGTCGGTGTCCAGCATCAGGTTGGCCAGCGGGTCCAGGCGGTGCGCGTCGAATCCGGCCGAGACCAGCAGCAGCTGCGGGCGGAAGTCGTCCAGGCGGGGCAGGAGGGTCTCGTCCCAGGCCGCGCGGAACGCCTGCGAGTCCGCGCCCGCCGGCAGCGGGACGTTGCAGATATTGCCGCAGCCGCGCTCGTCGGCCCGGCCGGTGCCCGGGTACAGCGGGCTCTGGTGGCTGGACAGGTAATGCACGCGCGGGTCGTCGGCGAAGATGTCCTGGGTGCCGTTGCCGTGGTGCACGTCGAAATCGGCGATGGCGACGCGCTCCAGGCCGTGCGCGGCCAGCGCATGGGCAGCGGCCACCGCCACGTTGTTGAACAGGCAGAAGCCCATGGCCCGGTCGGCGGTGGCGTGATGGCCCGGCGGCCGCACGGCGCAGAAGGCGCGCGTCGCGCCGCCTTGCATGACGGCATCCACGGCCGCCACGGCGGCGCCGGCGGCGCGCAGGGCGGCTTCGGCCGATCCGGGCGACATCAGCGTGTCTTCGTCGAGCCGACGATGGCCCTCGCCCGGCGCCGCGGCAAGGATGCGCTCGATGTGTGCGGACGCATGCACGCGCGCCAGCTGTGCGCGCGTGGCGCGCGGGGCCTCTATGCGGTCCAGCGCGGCGAAGCGGTCGTGGTCGAGCGCTTCCAGCACCGTGCGCAGCCGGGCGGGCGATTCGGGGTGCTGCGGTCCCGGGTCGTGCCGCAGGCAGGCGGGGTGCGTGTACAGGCGCAACATGGACGGGCGGCGGTCAGGCTTGCGGTTTCTTGCGTCGCTCGTGCTGCCACAGCACCTCGCCCTGGCCGCTGGCGCGGGCCAGCACGCGGGCCAGCACGAACAGCAGATCCGACAGGCGGTTGAGGTAGTGCGTCACCTGCGGGCGCACGTCCTCGTCGTGGGCCAGGGTCACCACTGCGCGCTCGGCGCGGCGGCAGGTCGTGCGTGCCAGGTGGCAGGTCGCCGCCGCCATGCCGCCGCCGGGCAGGATGAATTCCTTGAGTTTCGGCAGGTCGGCGTTGAAGTGGTCCAGCACCTGTTCCAGGCGCTCGACGTCGGCGTCATGGACCATTTCCATGCCCGGGATGCACAGCTCGCCGCCCAGGTCGAACAGGTCGTGCTGCACCTGGGTCAGGACCTCGCGCACCTCCTCGGGTACCTGCGCGCAGGCCAGCACCATGCCGACGGTGCTGTTGAGTTCGTCGGTGGTGCCGTAGGCCGTGACGCGCGGCGAGTCCTTGGGCACGCGCGAGCCGTCGCCGAGGCCGGTGGTTCCATCGTCTCCCGTACGCGTGTAGATCTTGGAAAGGCGGTTGCCCATCGTGTCTCCCAACTGGCGCCCGCTGCGCGGGCGGACGGTGTTGCTAAGCTCGGCCATCCGGGCCTCGCAAAGCAACCCGGCCCTCCGCATCCTGCTCCGGGCGCTCGCCGGGACGGGATGCGATTCAACGCATCCCGTCTTTATCCGGCTCGCCCATCGTCTCCCGTACGCGTGTAGATCCTGGAAAGGCGGTTGCCCATGCCGCGGCGTCGTCAGGCCGGCAGCGGCTCGGCGCGCAGTACCGGATAACGGCGCGACAACAGTGCGAAGCCGCCGAACAGCGCCCCGCTCCACAGCAGCGTGCCGGGCAGCGAGCCGTAGGTGTAGAACGGCAGGCCGGCCACGTAGCAGGCGGCCAGGCCGGAAGCGGTCAAGGCGTACATGCCGGAAGTCAGCCACACGAAGAAATTGGTGACCAGATAGAAGCCGGTGGCGCTGCCGATGGCGGCCAGGATGACGTTCCGTGCATGGGCCTTGTGGCGCAGCGTGAAGCTGGCGACGGCGATGATCGCGATGCAGGCGTAGATCACCGGCACCATCGGCAGCCAGTGCGCGAGCTGGGTAGCGGGCAGCGAGAAGGCGATCGCCACGTCGGCGCACAGCATCGCCAGCAGCGGCACCAGTACCGCCAGGCCGCGACGCGTGAAGCAGGCGCCGCCGAACAGCGCGATGGCCGCCACCGGCGTGAAGTTGTACGGCAGTGCGCCCGGCTGGAAGTACGCCAGCAGCCGGAAGGCGACGGCAAACGCGATCAATCCGGTCAGCACCAGCAGGCGCGGGGTGAAGGTCTGGGATGCGGGAGAAGACGTCGGACGCATGAAAAGTTCCATCGGCATGGCGGAAACAGCAAGAGACAGGATACCGCACCTGCAGCGTATCGGGCATGCCCGCGGGCACGTTTGATGCACATCAAGGCGGCACGCGGCGGCGGGCGGAGCGGTATGATCGGCGCATGAGCGAACGCACCGACATTCTCATCGTGGGCGGCGGCCTGGTCGGCGCCAGTCTGGCCATTGCGCTGGATGCCGCCGGGCGTCGGGCCACGCTGATCGAGGCGGCAGCGCCGCGCGCCGCCGCGCAACCGAGCTACGACGAGCGCAACCTGGCGCTGGCGCGGGCCAGTGTCAACGGGCTGCAGGCGCTGGGCGTGTGGGACCATGCTGCCGCCGCGGCCACGCCGATCCGGCGCATCCATGTCAGCCGCGCCGGCGAATTCGGCAGTACCCGGCTGGAAGCGGAGCGTTTCGGCCTGGACGCCCTGGGCTGGACCCTGCCGGCGCGCGAACTGGGCGCGGCGTTGCTGGCGCGGCTCGAAGCTTGCGAGCGGCTGCAGCGGCATGCGCCGGCCACGGTGCTGGGCGTGTCCCGGTCGGAGCGGGGCTGGCGCGTGCGCATCCGCGCTGAAGCGGGTGAGCGCGATGTCGAGACCCGGCTGCTGGTGGGGGCCGACGGCACGTATTCCATGGTGCGCGCCGCGCTGGGCATCGAGGCGCACGAGCATGACTACGCGCAGACCCTGTTCGTGGCCACGGTCACGCCGCAATCCGCGCCGGCGGGACGTGCCTTCGAGCGCTTTTCCGATGCGGGTCCGGTGGCCCTGCTGCCCCTGGCCGGCGGTCGCGCCGGCCTGGTGCTGACCGTGGCGGCGGAACGGGCCGAGGCCGTGCGGGCGATGGACGACGATGCCTTCCTGGCCTTGGCACAGCGACGCTTCGGCTGGCGGCTGGGCCGGCTTGCGCGGCCCGGCAAACGGTTTCCCTACGCCATCCAGCGCGTGGCGGCACAGGCGCTGACGGCGCCGCATGCGGTGCTGGTGGGCAATGCCGCGCAGACCGTGCATCCGGTGGGCGCCCAGGGCTTCAACCTGGGCTTGCGCGATGCGCTGACCCTGTCCGAACTGGTGGCGGCGGCGGACGATCCGGGCGATGCCGGGATGCTGGCGACTTACGCGGCCCGGCGTGCCCCCGATCGCGAGGGCGTCATGGCCATGAGCCACGGCCTGGTACGGCTGGCCTGCCTGCGCCAGCCCCTGCTGGCGCCCCTGCGCACGCTGGGCCTGCTGGCCTTCGACCGCCTGCCGCCGTTGCGGCAGGCCATGGTCCGCCGCGGCATGGGTTTCCGGGGCCGGCCTCCGCGCGACGTGCTGGAGGCATGGCCGTGAGCGGGGCCGAATTGTCGCGGGTACGCGCCGGCCACGGTTCGCGTCCGCGCCGCCGGGCCCTGGACGCGGTGGTGGCCGGGGGCGGCATGGTGGGTGCCGCCGCGGCGCTGGGCCTGGCGCGGGCCGGCCTGGACGTGGCCCTGGCGGAGGCGCGCGAGCCGGCGCCGTGGCAGCCGGATGCGGGGATGGACCTGCGCGTGGTGACGCTGGCCCCGTCCTCGGTCGCGTTGCTGCGGGAACTGGGCGTGTGGCCGGACATCGCGGCGGCGCGGGTCCATCCCTACGCCCGCATGCGCGTATGGGATGCCGGCAACGGCGCGGAACTGGATTTCGACGCCGCCGCCGGCGGCCAGCGGTGCCTGGGCTGGGTCGTCGAGAATCGCCTGTTGCAGCATCACCTGTGGCAGGCGGCGCGGGCGGGCGGGGTACGTTGCCTGTGCCCGGCCGAGGTGCGGGGATTCGAGTCGCTGCAGGATCGGGTGCGCGTGTCGCTGCATGACGGAACGAATCTGGACGCGCGCGTGCTGGTGGCCGCCGACGGCGGCGCCTCGCCGCTGCGCAAGCAGGCGTCCATCGGCACCCGCGGGCGTGCCTATGGCCAGCGCGCGGTGGTCGCCCACGTGGCCACCGGACGCGGCCACGACGACACTGCGTGGCAACGCTTTCTGCCCGGCGGCCCGATCGCGCTGCTGCCGCTGGGGGACGGGCGCAGCTCGGTGGTCTGGTCGCTGCCCGAGGCCGAGGCGCGTGAAGTGCTGGCGCTGGACGAGCGGGCCTTTTGCGATGCGGTCGGCGTGGCCAGCGATTTTCGCCTGGGCCGGGTGACCGCCAGCACGCCGCGCGCGGCTTTCCCGCTGCGCCTGCAACTGGCCTCGCGTTATCGGGCCGGGCGCATGGTGCTGCTGGGCGACGCGGCCCACGTGGTGCATCCGCTGGCCGGGCAGGGGGTGAACCTGGGCCTGCGCGACGTGGCCGAATTGTGCCGCATCCTGGGTGCGGCCGCGGCGGCGGATGGCGACGTCGGCGCCGCCCACGTGTTGCAGCGCTATGCACGCCGCCGGCGCAGCGCCGACAGCCTGGATGGCCTGGCGCTGGATGTTCTCGAGCGTGTCTTTGCCTGGCGCTCGCCCGCGCTGGTGGCCCTGCGCGGGCTGGGCCTGGGCGCGGTCCAGCGCCTGGCGCCGCTGAAGCAGGCCCTGGGCGCGCACGCCGCCGGCCGCTGAGGCCGGGAAAGTTCTGATCGGACCGACCGCCTGTGTAGGAGCGCACCTGGGCGCGACAGCATCAACGTTCCATGAGCCTCGAACCCGTCGCGCCCGGGTGCGCTCCTACAACAAGCGATTCAATCCGAGCAGCTCTAGGCTGTGTAAACCTAGCAGGTGCGCTCGACGGCGTAGTCGGCCAGGGTCAGCAGGGCCTCGCGCCAGCGCGAGGCGGGCAGTCCGTCGAGGGCGTTGCGGGCGGCTTCGGCGTGGGTCAGCGCCAGATGGCGGGTCCGCTCCAGGGCGCCGGATTCGCGGATGAAGTGGACCACCTGGTCGAGCGCCTCGCGTTCGCCGTGTTCGATGGCATGACGCAGCGAATGCGCCTGGCTGGCGTTGGCGCGGGCCAGGGCGTAGATCAGCGGCAGCGTGGGCTTGCCTTCGGCGAGGTCGTCGCCGATGTTCTTGCCCAGGGTGCGGGTGTCGGAAACGTAGTCGAGCAGGTCGTCGGCGATCTGGAAGGCGTACCCGAGACGCATGCCGTACTCGCGCAGGGAGCGTATCTGGGCCTCGGGCAGGTCGGCCAGCACGCCACCCAGCTGCGTGGCGGCGGCGAACAGCACCGCGGTCTTGCGCTCGATCACGTTCAGATAGGCGGCCTCGTCGACGTCCGGGTTGCCGAGGTTGAGCAGTTGCAACACCTCGCCTTCGGCGATGGTATTGGTGGTGTCGGCCAGCACGCGCATGACGCGCATGTCGTCGAGTTCGACCATCATCTGGAACGAGCGCGAGTACAGGAAGTCGCCCACCAGCACGCTGGCGGCATTGCCCCAGGCGGCGTTGGCGGTCTGGCGGCCGCGCCGCAGGTCGGACTCGTCGACCACGTCGTCGTGCAGCAGGGTGGAGGTGTGGATGAACTCGATCACCGCCGCCAGTTGCGTGTGCGCCTGGCCGCGGTAGCCGGCGGCGCGGGCGGCCAGCACGTGCAGCATCGGACGCAGCCGCTTGCCGCCGCCGTCGATGATGTGCGTGGCGATCTGGTTGATCAGCGCCACGTGCGAGGCCAGGCGGCGGCGGATCAACGCGTCCACGGCGGCCATGTCGGTGGATGCCAGGGCGCGCGCACTGAAGAAATCGTGCCCGGGTTCGACGGCGATGCGGGTGGCGGAAGTGCTCATGCAGGGGGATGTGGTCTCAAGATCGACGATTATAGGAGCAATACGCCGTGCGCGGGCGGCGATGTGCCACAGCGGGCCGGAGCGGAACCACCTCCTATAATTGACCCCTTTGATGCTGCCGGATGCTCCGTGAGCAAGCTTAGCAAGCGAGAATTGAATACCGCCTTCGCATTGTCCAGCGTGGTCGGGCTGCGCATGTTCGGCGTATTCCTGATCATGCCGGTATTCACGGCCTATGCCATGAAGCTGCCGGGTGCGACGCCGTTCCTGGTGGGCCTGGCCATCGGCATCTACGGTTTCGCCCAGGCCCTGCTGCAGGTGCCGGCGGGCCTGGTGTCCGACCGCGTGGGACGGCACCTGACCATCACGGTGGGCCTGCTGGTGTTCGTGGCCGGTTCGGCGGTGGCGGCCCTGTCCGGTGGCATCGGCGGCATCCTCGTGGGTCGGGTGCTGCAGGGCATGGGCGCGGTCTCGGGAGCCAGCCAGGCGCTGGCGGCCGACCATTCGGACGATGACAACCGCAGCAAGGTGATGGGCATCATCGGGGTCAGCATCGGCATCGCGTTCGTGCTGGCCGTCGTGCTCAGTGCGCCGCTGGCCGCCGTGGCCGGCCTGCCGGGGCTGTTCGGGCTGGCGGCGGTCCTGGCCGGTGGCGCCATCGCCCTGCTGTGGATCGTGGTTCCGCGCCCCGCGCGGCGGCGTGCGCCCGAGGCGGCACCCTGGTCGGCGGTGTTGCGCATGGTGGTACGTCCGCAACTGGCGGTGCTCAATGTGTCGGTATTCATGATGCACACCATGCTGACGGCAGCCTTCGTGGCGCTGCCGCTGGTGCTGCTGCAGCGCACCGGCATCGCCCTGGCGCACCAGTGGGAGCTGTATCTGCCGGTCATGCTGGTGTCGGCCCTGGTGATGGGCGGCGTGCTGCGCCGCGTGACCTCGCTGGCCGGCAGCATGAACCTGGTCATGGTCTGCGCCTTCGGCCTGGGCCTGGCGTTGCTGGGCTTCGGCGCCAGCAGTCTGGGCGGGGTCGTGCTGTGGCTGGCGGCGGTGGTCTTTTTCAGCGCCTTCAACCTGCTCGAGGCCAGCCTGCCCAGCCTGGTGTCGCGGCTGGCGCCCGTGCACCTGCGCGGTGCGGCCATGGGCGGCTACGCCACCTGCCAGTTCCTGGGCGCGGGCGTGGGCGGCGTGCTGGGCGGCGTGATGCTGGCGCACGTGGGAGCCTACGCGGTGTTCTGGGCCGGCGCCGCGCTGGCGGCCGTGTGGCTGCCGCTGTTGTGGTGGGGGCGCAGCCGCGTGGTGGCGGCGGCAACGCCCGTGGCGGCCTGAGGAGCCTGGGCGGCCGCCTACGCGGAAACGGGGTCTTGCCCGTACGGTCAACGGGGCCTTGCCCGTACGGTTTCGGTACGGGGCTATGCTAGGATCGACTGCCTGTGATCAAGGCAATCAGCCGGAGCGATACCCATGGCACGTGGCGTCAACAAAGTCACCCTGATCGGCAATCTGGGGGCCGATCCCGATACGCGCTATTCCGCCAGCGGCTCGGCCGTGTGCACGTTGAGCGTGGCCACGACCGACTCGTGGATGGACAAGCAGACCGGCCAGCGCCAGGAGCGCACCGAATGGCATCGGGTCAAGGTGTTCGGCAAGCTGGCGGAGATCTGCCAGGAGTACCTGCGCAAGGGCCGGCAGGTGTATATCGAAGGCTCGTTGCGCACCAGCAAGTACACCGGCAAGGACGGCATCGAGCGCTATTCGACCGACATCGTCGCGCGCGACATGCAGATGCTGGGCGGCCCCGGCGGCGGCGAGGGTGGCGGCCCGCCGCCGCGTTCGGCCGCTCCGGCCCGCGCCCCGGGCCAGGCGCCCTCGGCACCGGGCCCGGGCCCGGACGACGCCGGTTTCGAGGATGACGACATCCCGTTCTGAGAAGCCTCCGGTCGAATCGCCCCCTGTCGACCGGCTGATCCGCACGGTTGCGGCCGTGATCGCCAATGCTTGCGGCGAGGTGCTGCTGGTGCGCAAGCGGTCCTCGCGGATCTTCATCCAGCCGGGCGGCAAGATCGAGCCGGGCGAGGACCGGCTGTCGGCCCTGGCGCGCGAACTCGACGAGGAACTTGGCGTGCGTCTGGGTACCCCGGCCCCGGTCTGGCTCGGCCAGTTCGAGGACGCCGCGGTCAACGAGCCGGGGTGGCGGGTACGGGCGCAGGCATACCGTTGCACGATCGACGGCACTCCCGCTCCGCATGCCGAGATCGGGGAGCTTGCCTGGGTCCGGCCGGTCGGACCGCATGCGGTTCCCGTGGCGCCGCTGAGTGCCAACCACATCCTCCCTGCATACCTGTCCTCCATAAGCGAATAACGGGTCGCGCCATCTATCCCCCGCCGGCCGCCATCCATGCCAGAATGGGTCGAAGCAAGACGGGATGGACGCATGGTGACAGGCAAGCGGTGGGGACGGATTGCAATGCGCGGGCGTATGGCAGCGCTGCTTCTGGCCGTGCTGATCAGCGTGTCATTGCCTTATCTGGTCAGTCGCAATACCACCAACGATGCCTTGCATGCCAGCGAATGGGTGACGCACAGCTCGCTGGTCCGCGCCACCGTCTACCAGCTGCTGTACCGCCTGCGCGACATGGAGGCGGCCACGTATTCGGTCCTGCAGGGCGTCAGCAGTCCGAAGTTGAATGACCGCATCGACCAGGCCCGCATGCAGATCCGCCCGTTGCTGGGCAAATTGCGCGGCCTGATGGTCGACAATGCCGACCAGTTGTCGCGCCTGGGGGCGCTCAAGTCGGTGGTCGAGCACCGCGTCGAGCTCATGCAGAAGGCGCGGCAGTTGTATGCCGATGGCGATCCGGGGGGAGCCTACCGTGCGCTGGGCAATGCCGCCAACGTGTTTCCCTACGGCACGTTGGCCGGGGACATCGTGCGTGCCGGTTCGCGTCTGCAGGCGCAGCGCATCGAGCAGGCCCGGCACAAGACGCAGGTGGCCCGCCTGGTCCAGGCCGGCGCGGCCGCGGCCCAGCTGCTGCTGCTGGGCATCGTGGTGGTGGTGTCCGAGCGCGCCATCATCCACCGGCTGCGCGCCGAGCGCATCAGCCGCCAGGCCGTGGCGCGCGCCCAGCGCATCGTGCAGACCGTGCGCGAACCGATGGCGGTACTCAATGGCGACCTGGATCTGTTGATGGTCAACGCGGCCTTCGAGGAACTGTATGGAAAGGTCGATGCCGACGGCAGCGGGGGCGTGCGGTCGCTGGGGTCCGTGGACGGGGACGTCTGGGCGGACGAGGCCCTGCGCCAGCGGCTGGTGGACGTGATCGCGCGCGATCGCGAGCTGTGGGACTACCGTCTGGCCCAGACCACGATCGACGGCGTGGACCGCCACGTGCTCGTCAACGCCCGGCGCATGCGTCTGCCCGACGGCGACGAACCGACGCTGCTGCTCAGCGTCAGCGACGTCACGGCGCGGACCCTGGCCGAAAACCAGGTGAGCGAGCTCAACCAGCAGCTGGAGGGCAAGATCGAGCAGTTGTCGGAGGCCAACCGCGAGCTGGAGGCCTTCAGCTACTCCGTGTCGCACGACCTGCGCGCGCCGTTGCGCCACATTGCCGGTTTTTCCGACAAGTTGTCGCATCACCTGGGCCGGGACGTCGACCCGAAGACCGCGCATTATCTCCAGGTCATCGGCGATGCCGCGCGGCACATGGCCGGCCTGATCGACGGTCTGCTGGCGTATTCGCGCCTGGGCCGCGGCGCGCTGCGCAGGCAGTCGGTGGACATGCAGGCGCTGGCCACGGAGGCCCGCGATCTGGTCGCGGGCGAGGCGGAGGGGCGCGTGGTCGCATGGCACATCGGTACACTGCCGACGGTGATGGGAGACGCGGAGATGCTGCGCACGGTTTGGCAGAACCTGCTGGGCAATGCCTTCAAGTACACCGCGGGCAAACCGCGGGCCATCATTGAAGTGGAAGCCGACCGGCGGGAGGGGGAGTATGTTTTCACTGTCCGCGACAACGGCGCCGGTTTCGACATGGCGTACGCGGACAAGTTGTTCGGGGTGTTCCAGCGCATGCACAAGGCGTCCGAGTTCCCCGGCAGCGGCATCGGCCTTGCCAACGTGCGTCGCATCGTCCGGCGTCATGGCGGCCGGGTCTGGGCCGAGGCCGAGCCGGGCCAGGGCGCCAGTTTCCATTTCACGCTGCCGGTACCGCGCGATGCGCCGGCCTGATACGGATTGTTCTCTCATCGGATCGATCATGCAAAAAGAACTGCTTACCATCCTGGTTGCCGAAGACAGCGCCGCCGACGCGGAGATGACCATCGACGCCCTGCGCGAGGCCCGCCTGGCCAACCCCATCGTGCACGTGGAGGACGGGGTGGAGGCCATGGACTGGCTGCTGGCCCGTGGCGCCTACCGCGAGCGCGACGAAGGCAACCCCCTGCTGGTCCTGCTGGACATCAAGATGCCGCGCATGGACGGGCTGGAAGTGCTCAAGCGCATGCGTTCGCACGACGAGCTCAAACACGTGCCGGTGGTGATCCTGTCGTCCTCGCGCGAGGAGCGCGACCTGGCCCGCAGCTGGGACCTGGGCGTGAATGCCTACGTGGTCAAGCCCGTGGACGCGGGCCAGTTTTTCGACGCCGTGCAGACACTGGGCCAGTTCTGGGCCGTGCTCAACGAGGCTCCGGAGGAGCATTGAACCGCATGTCCCCGTCCGCCAGCCCGGCCCAGTCGCATATCCGCATCCTGCTGGTCGAGGATGTGCCGGCGGACGCCGAGCTGGTGATCGACGAATTGCGCGGCGACGGTCTGGACTGCCAGTTTCGCTGCGTGGACGACGAGGCCGCGTTCACCGAGGCGCTGGACCGGTTCGAGCCCGACATCGTGCTTTCGGACCTGCGGCTGCCGAGCTTCGACGGCTATCGCGCCCTGCGCCTGCTGCGCGAGCGCGATGCCGTGCTGCCGTTCATCTTCGTGTCCGGCACCATGGGCGAGGAGGTGGCGGTGGAGGCCCTGCGCAGCGGGGCGACCGATTACATCCTCAAAGGCAATACCGTGCGTCTGGCGGCGGCGGTACGGCGCGCGTTGCGCGAGACGCAGGAACAGCGTGCACGTCGGCACGCCGAGGACGAGCTGATCCGGGCCCAGCGTTTCGAGCCGCTGGCCCTGCTGGCCGGAGGGCTCAGCCACGACCTGCGCAACCTGTTGCAGCCGCTGCTGCTGGCCGCCGACATCCTTGACGACTACGCGAACGATGCGCGGCTGGCACGTCTGGGCGACCTGGTGCGCGATTGCGGCCGGCGCGGCCTGGACATGGTCTCGTCCATGCTCAGTTTCGCGCGTGGCGCGAAGCGTACCGAGCGGATCCGCGTGGATGCCCTCTTCCAGGCCATGGGCCTGCTGCTGCAAGGCAGCGTGCCGCGCGCGGTCACGCTGCATTTCGAAGCCGGCGAAGGATTGTTCTTCGAAGGCAACCAGACCGAGCTGCAACAATGCCTCCTCAACCTGTGCCTGAACGCCATCCAGGCCATGCCCGAGGGCGGCGAGCTGTCGGTCAGCGCCGAACGCGTGCCGCTGTCGCCGGAATTTTTTCGCGACGAGGAACCGCCCACGCCCGGCCCGCACGTGTGCCTGGTGGTTGCCGATACCGGCGCCGGCATGCCGCCGGAAGTGATGGAGCGGCTGTTCCAGCCGTTCTTCACCACCAAGGACGGCGGCACCGGACTGGGACTGGTGTCGTGCAAGCGTATCGTCGAGGGCCATGGCGGGGTCTTGCGCGTGCACAGCCGTCCCGGCCAGGGCACGAGTTTTCGCCTGTACTTTCCCGAGCATTTGCACAGGGTGCGCGAGGGGGATCAGGAGTCGCCGCCGCGCGGGGAGGGCGAGCGCATTCTGCTGGTGGAAGAAGAGGTCGCGCAGTTGTCGCTGCTGGCGGGCGTGCTGGACCGTTCCGGTTACAACGTGCGGGCCCGGCGCAGCGGCGCGGATGCGCTGCGCTCGCTGCAGACCGACGGCCTGCCGCAACTGGTGGTCATGGATGCGGACATGAACCTGGTCACCGGCGTGCGTACCCTCGCGGCCCTGCTCGAGCGCGACTATCGCGGCGCCGTGCTGCTGCTGACCCGGCCCGGCGAGCGGCCCGACTCCGACGATCTGCCGCCGGTCGCCTATCTCGACATGCTGGACAAGCCGGTCCAGGCGGATGCCCTGCTGCGCAGCGTGCGCTCCGCCCTCGACGCGGTGTGAAGGCATTCCGGTGCCCAACATAACGTGGGCGGGCGGTGTCCTGGTTGGAAATAGCAAATGGCGCAAGCCTGTATGGCGAACAGGCGGCCAGGGTCCGCCCTTGCAACTCGATGTTGCGTTGTAGGAGCGCACCCGGGCGCGACAGGCTCAAAACTCATTGAACGTT
>CAZMMO010000024.1:12488-13425 GCA_964567365.1 uncultured Rhodanobacteraceae bacterium
GTTGGTTTTTCGCTCCGCCCCGGGGCGACACTGCCACAAACCTCTTTGACCTTGCAGGCCGCCGCGCGGGGGCCCGCTCCTACAATGCGGCGTCCGACCCCTGGATTCCAATTCGATCCCCTCAGTCGATGCCCAGCTTCTTGAGCTTGTAGCGCAGCGCGCGGAAGGTGATGCCCAGCTTCCTGGCCGCGGCGGTCTTGTTGTAGCGCGTCTGTTCCAGCGCCTTGACGATGGTCTCGCGCTCGATGTTGGAGATGTAGTCTTCCAGCGGCTGGTCGCGATCGCGCGGGCCGGGTGCGGGGGCGGTGGGCTCCGCTGCGTGCGTCGGACCGGTGGACGGGCGTCCCCCGTGCTCGGGCAGCATCAGGTCGTCGACGCCGATGCTGTGGTTCTCGCACATGGCCATGGCGCGTTCGAGGATGTTCTCCAGTTCGCGCACATTGCCCGGAAAGGCATAGGTGGACAGTGCCTGGAGGGCTTCGGGCTGCAATTGCGCCGGCGTCTGGCCCGCCTCGGCGGCCAGCCTTTGCAGCATCACCTCGACCAGCTGCGGCACGTCGCCGTCGCGTTCGCGCAGGGGCGGCACGTGCAGCTCGATGACGTTGATGCGGTAGAAAAGGTCCTGGCGGAATTCGCCGTCCTCGACCAGCTGCCCCAGGTCCTTGTGGGTGGCCGACAGGATGCGCACGTCCACGGGGATCTCGCCGCGCCCGCCGATCGGGCGCACGGCCTTTTCCTGGATCACGCGCAACAGCTTGACCTGCATGTGCAGCGGCAATTCGGCCACCTCGTCCAGGAACAGCGTGCCGCCGCTGGCGCTCTGGAACAGGCCTTCCTTGTCGGCATGCGCACCGGTGAAGCTGCCCTTGCGGTGGCCGAAGAACTCGCTTTCCATCAGCTCGGTGGGAATGGCGCCGCAGTTGACCGGCACGAACGG
>CAZMMO010000025.1:0-13247 GCA_964567365.1 uncultured Rhodanobacteraceae bacterium
GCTACGTGGCCAAGAACATCGTCGCCGCGGGCCTGGCCGACAAGTGCGAGGTGCAGCTTTCCTACGCCATCGGCGTGGCCGAGCCCACCTCGATCTCGGTCACCACCTTCGGCACCGGCAGGATCGACGACGAAAAGATCGAGAAACTGGTGCGCGCGCACTTCAAGCTGCGCCCCTACCACCTGATCCAGACCCTGGACCTGATCCACCCCATCTACCAGCTCACCAGCGCCTACGGCCACTTCGGCCGCAAGCCCTTCCAGCACACCTACCGCTGGGCCGAGCACCAGGCCGACGGCAAGGTGGTCAAGAAGAGCGAGACCGCCACCGCCTTCAGCTGGGAAAAGACCGACAAGGCCGAGGCCCTGCGCAAGGCCGCCAGGCTGTCCTGACGTTCTGATGCGACCGAGCCGGCCGCATCAGAACGTCAGGCGTACGCCCGCCTGCCAGCGGTCGACATCATCGGCGGCATAATCGTCCACCACGTAGCCGACACCGACATAGGTGAACGGCAACACGTGGAGCAGCGCCGTGACCGCGTATTCATTGAAGCCGCCATTGCGCTCGTAATGCCCCACGCCGCCTTCCAACTGCACCATCGGCAGACGCAGGCGCAAACCCGCTTCGGTATGCATGCCGCTGTCCGCGCCGAAGCCGTCGACCGTCCGTCTCGACCAGCCCAGCTTGGCGTACGCCGCCAGCGTGCCGACCAGGTCGACCTTGTAACCGGCATCGGCATGCCAGGCGGTCAGGTCGGCACCCGTGTCGACGACATGGTTGATCTTCCGGTAATCGCCAGAAACGAACCAGCCGCCGGCCGGATTGAAACTGCCCTCGGCACCCCAGCCCCAGCCGTCGGCCGCCGAGGCATTCCGGTGCTGCCCGGTCAACTGCACGTAGTTGAAGCTGGGCGCGTCCGCCTGCGCGGCCGGCGCCAGGACCAGGCCGGCCGCAAGTGCCATGCATGCCATGTATTTCATCATCGTTGCCTTTGTGTGGGGGTGCTCGCGATCGGGCCGCATGCTAACGCAAAAGCGGTGCGGCGGCAGGCGACAGGATCACGGCACTCCGCACCCCCTCGACGATGGTCACGCATGCCGGCAAGAAAGCCTGAACCGTGCCATCAATGCAAAGGTTGACATAGTCAACGAATTGGCGGACCCTATTGGTTGTCATTATCAACTTTTTCGCCATGTCCTCGATCCCTCCCGGCGACGCCCTGCATCGCCTTCTGCACGCCTACAAGCGCGCCATGCGCGACGCCTGGCACGAAGCCGGCATCGACCTGCCGGGCTCGCACGTGCGTGTAATGAAAGTGATTTGCCACCTGTCGCAATGCGGTGCCCACGACATCGTCGAACGCATGCGACGCGACAAGTCGCAGATTACTCGCGTGGTGCAGGATCTTTGCTCCGCCGGCCTGGTTCGTCGCCACCCAGATCCGCAGGACGGGCGCCGGCAGATCCTGATCCCGACGGCTGCCGGCAGGCGCCTGCGCAAACGCATCCACGATGCCGAGCAAAATGCCGGCAAACGCATGATGCGGGGCCTGCCGGCCGCCTCGGTCGCCGAATTCGTGCGCCTGGCCGAGACCATGGCCGCCAACCTGGATGCCCCGGAGAAAACCCCATGAAACGCCCTGCTCCCTATCGCTTCACCGTGCTCGCCAAACAGCAGGTGACGCCACGCATGCTGCGTGTCACCCTCGGCGGCGAAGGCATGCAGCGCTTCCCCTCCGACCAGGCCAGTGCCTACGTCAAGCTGCTGCTGCCCGTGCCGAACCAGGAACGCCCGCTGCTGCGCACCTATACCGTGCGCGCCCAGCGCGAGGACGCCATCGACATCGACTTTGCCCTGCATGGCGAAGGTGGCGGCGGGCCGGCCTCCGCATGGGCCATGGACTGCCAGGCCGGCGACACCCTCGAGGTGGCCGGCCCCGGTCCGAAGAAGCAGGTGGACCCCGCCGCCGACTGGATCCTCATGGTCGGCGACATGACCGCCCTGCCCGCCATCAGCGTCAACCTCGAGCAGCTGCCGCCCCATGCCCGCGGACGCGCCATCATCGAAATACCCCATGAAACGGACCGGCAGGCTCTGCCCGCGCCGGATGGCTTTGCCATCGACTGGGTCGTCAACCCGTGCCCCGGGCTAGCCACGCCGCTGCTCGACGCGGTCGAGGCACTGGACTGGCCCGATGACGCCACGCGATCGATCTGGGCCGCCTGCGAATTCACCAGCATGCGCGCGCTGCGCGCGCACTTCCGCGACCTGCGCGGCGTGACGCGCGAGCAGATGTACATCTCCAGCTACTGGAAGCAGGGCAGCGACGAGACCACGCACAAGGCCATCAAGCGGACCGACGCCGAAACGGACGAGGCCCGCGCCGCCTGATTCGTTCGTGTGATCGGAGGCCCGAAAGGAGATGCATGCCAATCCTCGGGCCGATCATGCAGCGGTGTGAAGGCACCGTGTCGGCATGGCTTCAACACCGGCACGCACTCCCTGCTCAGGTCAGGGAATCAGCGTAGGCCACATGGAAGATTTCACGCGAGAAAAAGTACCTAGGCGTGATCGCTGCGTTGCCTTCGGTCAGGATGCCCATGTCGATCAAACGCTGGACATCGGCCTTTGCCGTCGGGTACGTCACCTGTGTCATGGACGCTACCTGAGGAATCGTCACTGCCGGGGCACCGAACAAATGCTCCACGATGGCATGCAACCGCACGCTGCCGCCGCTGGTGGCCAGGCGCTCGGCAAATTGCTCCCGCAGCGTCACCAGGCGGTCGATGCGTGTAACTGTATCGCTTGCCTGCTCGATCACTCCTTGCAGGCAAAACGACAACCAGCGCTCCCACTGCCCATCCGCGCTGACCATGAACAGACGGTCGATGTACTCGTCCTTGTGCCGTTCGAAAAACGCACTCATGTACAGCCAGGGATAGTTGAGGCCGAGCCACTGACAAATCGTCAGGGCCAGCAAAAGACGGCCCGTGCGACCGTTGCCGTCCGTGAAAGGGTGGATGGTCTCGAACTGGTAATGGGCCATGAACGCGCGCAACAGCGGGTCGATCGTCGACACTCCATGATGGTACTTTTCGAAAACATCGAGACAATCCGATACCCGGCCCGGAGGCGGCGGCACGTAACGGCCACCGACTCCGACATGCACCTGACAGGTGCGAAAAGCACCCGGCTGCCGGTTGTGCCCGCGTACCCCGTTCAGCAGGGTGGCATGCATTTCCCGGATCAAACGCAGGGACAGCGGCAGCCCTTCGGCCATTCGCCGCATCCCCAATTGCAATGCGTTCCCGTAATTGAATACTTCGCGCCAAGCGTTGACCCGATCGCCCTGTGACGTTGGCTCACGCGGATCCATCTGGTAAAGCAGCAGCTCTTCCGGCGTCGCATAGGTGCCCTCCATGCTCGACGAACGCAAAGCCTCGCGCTGCTGCAACGGCGCCAGCAACAACTGCGGATTCGCCAGGTGACGGCCCACTCCGTCCAGACGCGCCAGGTTCTCTCGTGCTTCCATCAGCAAAGGCCACATCGACGGCGACATGGTCCAGTCCATGGGCAAAGCCTCCGGGATGAAGGCATACACAGCCCCTCCCGTGCCGATGGCAACCAGCTCACCCAATCTGTTGTTTGTGAAGCGTTTTATGTCCATGGCGTGTGAATATTTGCATACGAGGCCGATAAATTAAAATTATACACAGAATATTTTAATGCGAGACACCTATGTAAAGCTGCCTTGCTATCCGACTTGACCATGTACTCGACGCTACTTCAGCTTGTGCTCATGAACCGCCCGTGCCACTACATATGGGCATCCACGCACAAAATCGTCGTTAAAGGTGGATAGCGGTGCGGCAACTCCTGCCTTCAGCCTTCACTGAGCTTCCGCAACCTGCCGCAAGCGCGGCCAGGCATGGTCCCAGCCAATACGCTCCTGTTCCAGGCGCACGCGCACACCGAAGCGGTCGCCACGCAGATCGCGATACAACGCCTGCTCGGAAGGTGTCAGGTGATCGACAGTTTCGGCGCCATGCGGCTGCGGTTCGGCAACCCACAGATCACGGTGTGCCAGTAGTGTAGCTTCGTCCATCAGCAACGAAGTCACCCGCGGTAGATGCCCGCGCAGGCGGCCCAGAATGGCCAGGCCGTGGGTGTCGATGTCGCCCCAGTAGTGCACCGACCCGGCCGACACGACCCAGGGCAGGGACGACAGCCGGTCCACGGCGTAGCCACGGGCCATCAGGACCACGCTGCCGGGCAGATCGTCGAATGCCAGACCGGTCTGCTTGTTTTCCACGATGAAAACGTGCCGGACCGGAAGCTGCAATCCGGCCCATTCTTCAAGTGGTGCGTGGATATCGCACAAACCACCCACGCGGGCACACAACGCCGGATCGAGCACGCGTACGCGCAGGCGATCGGGCTCGCGGCGCAAGCCGCTAGCCTGCCAGAAATCCCGAGTTGGATCGCCTCCGCCCGCGTGACCCAACCACTCGGCCAGCAAGCCGGTGTGCGTTTCCAGCCATTTCGAATCCAAGCCCGCGACCGGCAACTGACGTGCGAACAGGCCCGATGCGGGATGATCCAGCAGCCAGGCGAACATGGCGCACACGCGGCCCCATTCGCCGTCATCGGTATCGGCCAGCCAGGCCAGGCGCGCGCGCAAACAGGACGCCAGTACCGGCCAGCAACCGGTCGCCATGCGGAATCGTTGCTCGGCCGTTCGCCACCGTGCTGACTCGCCCAGTGCGGCGGCAGCGGCGGTGGCATCCGGCAATCGCCATTTTCCGGGTATCTCCTGGCGCCCCAATCCCGGCCAGCGGCGTTCGGTCCAGAGGATTTCGCCGGGCCCCGACCAGGCTTTCCATGCCCGACGCCAACTCTGAAAAGTTTCCCATGCCTGCATCGCCTCGTGCTCGCCGGGTGCCCCCAGCGGAATGCCCAGCGGCCAGGTCCCCCCGCCACCCAGCCACTCGTTGGCATGGCGACGCCAAATCACGCGCAGACGTTCGCAGGCCTGCTCAGGCAGACGCATCGGCCACCTCGCGCGTATCGCGGGGAAGGGCCAGGCGCTGGCTGGCCGCATCGTACTCGATCATCAGCACGCTCGAATCGTGGCGACCGCTGATGTCGACGAAGCAGGCACCGCCGATGAACGGCTCCAGGGTCATCACCGACTTCAACGGCGTGGCCACGATCATCTGGAAACCGAAGTTTTCGAAGATGTGCATGGCCATGCCGGTGAACTCGTTGTCGGCCTTGTCGAAAGCCTCGTCCAGTATCACCGCGGCATATTGCGGCACGCCCCCATCCTCATCGCCAAGCTGGTAGCGCAAGGCGGCCGCCAGGCAGGTAGTGGCCAGTTTCTGGCGCTGGCCGCCGGACTTGCCGGCACCGCTGCGATAGACCTCGACCACCTCGCCGCTCGCGCTGTCGAGTTCCTCGCCAATGAACTCGACGTGCTGGCGTACGTCCAGCACACGCATGCGCCAGCGCCGATCCTCGGCATCGCCCGAGGCCAGCCTGGCGACCAGGCCGCGCAAACCTTCGAACTGGGCTTCGGCACGTTCGCGATCCTCGGTCCGCTGCTGCGAGAGGATGTCGGCCAGTTGGCGGCGAAACTCCACCACTTCGGCCAGGCGACGATCCTCGGGCCGGATCTGCAGGATGGAATCGCGGTTGAACGGCACCTGTTCCAAGCCGGCGTTGACATCTTCCATGCGTGCACGGATGGCTTTGTGCGCCTGCTGGATATGGGTCTGCAATGCCACCAGGTTCTGTCCACTCTGCCTGCGCAGCATGTCGAAAAAACGGGTCTCGTGTTGTGGCAGGCCGTCCCGTTCGAGCCGTTCCAGGCGGTTGAAGAAATCCGGTGCGCTTTCCAGGTTGGCCTCGACGTCACCGGCATCCTGGGGCCAGGTGCGGCAAAAGGCTTCGAAGCCCTGCTCGATACGGTGCCGCTGCTCGGCGGCCTCTTTCTCGAGACGCGCGACCTGCTGGTTGAGCGTGCGCTCCATGGCCAGCGTCCGCGTGGACAGGTTCTCCAGCGTCAAGGGGGTTTCATCGCCGCCGCTGCGTGCATCCAGACCTTCCTGCTGGGCGGGTGTCAGCGGTCTGGCGGCAACGTCCGCGGCGCAACGCTCACGCTCGCGGCGGCGTTGATCATGCTCCCGCCTGCATTCCCGACGCCGGTCGCGCACTTCGTCGAGCGCTTTGCGGGCATCGGCCACCTGCTTTTCCGTTGCACCGATGCGGTCGCCCAGCTCGCGCAGGGTCGCGTCGCCCTCGCGCAACTCGGCCAACGAAGCCTCGACCGCGTCCAGCTCGGTGAGGACGGCAGCGACATCGATGTCGGCCCAGCTCAGGTTGACCAGCGACTGGGCCGCACTGGCCTGTCCGGCCCGCTGCTCGCGCTCTTGCCTGATCGCCGCGACTGTTTCGGTGGCATCGGCGATCTGCTGCGCCAGTTCGGCGGCCTCGGCCTTGTACAGGGCAAGTTTGTCGCGATTGTCGAAACCCAGTACCCAACGACGGCGGTCGTCGATGGCGTGCCGATCGTCCTTCTCGTGCCGACCGCGACCATGCTTGACCTGGCCTTGCCGGGTGAGCGCGCGTTCGGCCTGGCGCAGGGCCTGCACGCTGTCCACGCACTCGTAGTCGTAGCGACGCTGCAACTCCGCCTTGAGCCAGGTCGCATGGGCGTGCGGCGCCAACTCCAGCTTGGCGAGCAGTGAACGCGGCGAGGGCCGCGACGTGTCGGCCACGGCATCTTCGCGGATGCGGTAATACACCAGCCTGCCGCCAAGGTGCGTTGCGTCCACCCAGGCGGCGACCTTGGCGTAATGGCGCTCGTCGACCAGCAGCGACAACGCAAAGCCGTGCAGTATCCGCTCGATGGCGCCGCTCCACGCCTGCTCCTCGGCACGCACCTGGATCAACTCGCCGGCAAAGGGCAGCGCCGTCCCGGCCAGGCCCAAGGAATCACACAGGCGCTGACGCAGGTCCTGGAGGCGCGACGGGATATTCGACGGGTTGGCCTCCAGGGCGGTGATCTCGGCACGTGCACTGGCAAAGGCCTGCTCCGCCTGTTGTTTGGCCATCGCGCCTTCCAGCATGCGTTGATCCGCCTCGGCGCGCGCCTCCTGGCCGGCATCGAGCAGGCGCCGTGCCCGCGCGACCTGTTCGGCGTGGCCATGCGAATTGTCGGCCAGCACCCAGCCCAGTTCGCGACAGGCGGTGTCCGCCCTGTCGCGCCGACGCAGACGGTCGTCGCGATCACGCGCGAGGCGTTCTCTTGCGTTCTCCAGTCTATCGATCTGCATGCCACCCTGGTCGCGATGGCGCATCCGCAAGTCGTCCAGTTCACGCTGGTGGCGCTCCAGGGTCTGGCGGCGGCTGTCTTCCTCGCCTTCCTCGCCGCGATCGCGCGTGTCGAGCTCGGCCAGCCGGGCATCCAGCAGCGCCAGGCGCCGACGCTCACGGTATCCGTCCATGCCGGCGAGCAACGCATCGAGCTCGCTGCGTTCGCGGCGCAACTCCATCAGGCGGTCATGGGCTGCGCGCGAGGGTGCCAGAGTCTCAATTTGCCGGCGCGCGGTGATGACGGCCTTGTGCGCTTCGTCCAGCTCGGCGAATTCGCTGACCAGACGCTCGGCCACGGCAAAGGTCTCCGGACGCTCCAGCATGAAATCGCGCAGGAAGGCGTTGAGGTCACCCAGATTTTTCGCCGACTGTGTCTTGTGCAGCAAACGCAATGCACTGTCGTTGCCGATGCCGAGCAGGCGCCGGAAGCGCTCGGCGTAAGCAGTGAATGAATCGTGGTGGTGGACGTCGCCGAGACGGTGCTTGAGCCGGCGCAGGTCCATGTCGAAGCCGTCCAGCTCGGCCAGATCAAAGGAGCGTTCGGCAATGAAATAGTGTTTCCGGACATCGCTGGCCGCGGTGCCGTTACCGCGGATCCACAGCAGACGCACCAGTGTCACCGTGCGGTCGAGTGCATTGCGGTATTCCAGTGCCAGCGCCGACCAGGTGCTGCCGCGACGCAGGTACTGCGTCGCCACCTCGCCGGAATTTTCGTCATGCTGGTCGGCCCATGCGCCGCGCACGTAGGAAAGCAGCGAACGGTCGCGCCCGCTGCGCTCGGCCTCGCGCGCCGCGGCATTGAAATCGACCCATTGCGGCGGCACCAGCAGGGCCGACATGGCATCAAGCAATGTGGATTTGCCCGAACCCGACCGCCCCACGAACAGGAAGCCGCGTTCGGCAATGGGCACACTGTGCAAGTCGCTGAAAGTGCCCCAGTTGAGCACCTGCAAACGGCGCATGCGGAATTGTTCCTCGCGCGGCGTGGGCAAATCGGACAAAAACAGCGAAGGCGTGGACTCATTCACGGTACATCGTCCTCATCCGCAACCTCGTTGTCGTCGCGCAACGAACGGTAGACCGCGCCCAGCGCCTGAACTTCCTCGGCGGAAAAAAGCAATTTCAGCGTCGGCGACACCTCGAAACGCCCCTCGCTACCACGGATGGTGCGCAACACACTCTGCTTTTTCATCTTTTCGATGGCACTCGTGACCCGCTTCGTGAAACCGGCACTGTCGGTGCCCTGGGCTGGCGCGTACACGGCCAGTTGCGCGTGCATCTGTTCTTCATCCACGACCGCGCGGCGGCCTTGTGCCTCGTCTTCGGACAAACGCTGGCGCAGGAACAGCAGCAGTACCGAGTCGACGAAGGTGAGTGGAGTGGAGCGGAGCAGAGTCGGCGTATCCAGCTCGCCGGTGTCGGTCTGGCGCACGAAGGCCACGCCAAGGTCGCGGTCGAGCACGAGTTCCAGGAACAGCTCATTCAGACGCGCGCGCAACGCGGCCTCTTCGCGCAGCAACACCGGCCACAACAGGCCATGGCGGTCGGCATCCACGCTGGGGCCGGCCAGCAGCTGACACAATACGCGGCGTGCCTCGAACGGCAGGCTGCCCGTGTCGCCCGGAAACAAGGCATCACTGACAGCTTCGTCCGTTGCCGATTCGGGTACCTGCGGGCCGGTGGCGTGTTCAGACCAGTTCATCGCGCCTGTCCTTGAGAAAATAAAGCAACGGAATGCGGGCGCGGCGTTCGTGCCCGTCTTCGCCATGCCAGCTTATCGCCTCCTGGCGTTCGGGTACGCATATCCCATGACGGCTGCCCAGCGCCACGTAACCCACCACGCTGCCCAGGCCCTGCCGTGCCGGATGGGCCTTCAAAACCTCGCCCACCGAGCATTGCGCGCAGGTGTCCAACATGCCGTGCACGTGCCGTTTCAGCGTCGTGAAATCGATCTCGGAACGTGCCACCAGCTCGCCCACGCTGTCCAGCGTGATCGCGGCTGCGCCGGCAGGCGCCACACGGCCGTCGACACGACTGCGGCGCGGGTCATGCAGACGCCAGCGCGACAGCGAATCGATACGCGCGCTGGACTGGGCCAGCGTGTAGCCGATGCCGGCATGGGTGCGTACCCGGTCACGCAGTTTGAGGGCGTCGGCACGCGCCTGTTTCAGCAACTGGTGCATGCGCCGCTGTTCCAGATAGGCCTGGCTTTGCACGAAACCCTTGAGGCTGCGCGCGAAATGCTGCAACACGTCGTGCACGTGTCCGCCGCGGGTAAGAAGCGTGCGCGTCAGGTACAGCAGGAAGCCGCGTTCGCGCCGGTCCAGCCGGCGCGCGAAAGGACGACCGGTGACGGCATCGATGGCCGTTTCCAGCTGGCTGCTCTGCTCGGCGTCGGTCAGCAGACGCCAGAAGGCGTCGAAACTGCGCCCGGACTCGCTGTCGGCAATCACGTCGACACCGGCAAACAGGGCCTCCAGCACTTCGCCGCGCTGGCGGTCATCGTCGATAATGCGTTCGCGGAAGTCGCGGTCCAGCTTCTGGAAATCGTCGCGCACATGACGAAAATCCTCGGCCAGCTCATCCGCCAAAGCGATGACTTCGCGCGCACGCTCCAAGGCGCGCGCTTCATCCAGCACCTCGACACGGCCTTCGCTGACGGCGGCAATGCGTGCATCGATGCGTTCACGTTCGGCCAGCAACTCGCGCAGGCGGCTGTGCGGATCGGCATCGGTATCGCGGGCCAGCTGCGCCAGTTGCTGGATGACCAGCGCCAGGCGGCTCTCGGTGGCCACGCTGCGGGTCGCATCGAGGCCGGCCAGGAAGCGCAGGGCGGTGATCGCGGCGGCAGTCAACTCATACTGTTCTTCGCTGGAACCTTCGGGAAAGCGCCGTTCCAGCCAACCAGCCGCCAGCCAGTCGGCCACGTAGGCCTTGGCCGTTCGCGGCACGTCGAAGCCGCGGTCACGCAGGTCCTCTAGTTCGCGCTCCAGACGTTCATGCAGAAGCGAGGCCGGCAACTGGCGATCCCCTTCGAGCAGCAGCACCTGCAACAATGCCATCGTCACCGGGGCTTGCGTGGCGGCCAGCAGCTTCCAGGCCGGCTGCTCGCGCAACCGCCGCCATGTCGCGACGCGAGCGTAGGTTTTCATGCCAGACGGCCTCGCCTGCTGCCTTCAGGACCATCCCGGATTGTAGGACTTCACGAGGGGCAGTGCTGTTGCCGATCGATGCTCCCGTTCAAGCGGGCCGCCTCACGCAGCCCGCTTTTGCGTGCTTTCCGAAACACCCTCGACCGAGGCCCGCGGATATTGGCTGCCCACGGGTGTGCCCGTCACGACGGCGGTCAGGCCGACGACGGCGGCCTTGCGGCGTATCCTTGCGAGCAGGGCGTCGACACTCCATCCCTGCGCGCCGTTGGCCGCCAGGATCAGGAAGCCGCCGGCATCGGCCAGTTCCGTCAGCAACACGATGCGCTCGGCGCTGCCCGCGGGATGAAGGTGGAACAGGAAGATGGCCAGCAGCGTGAAGCCGGCCATCAGGATGGCGGCCACGCGCGTGTGCCAGCCAAACAGGATCAGCAGGCTGCCGCCGATTTCGGTGAAGATGACCAGCGGCAACAGAAAGCCCGGCACCCCGTGGGATGCCATCAGGGCCGTGGTCGCGGCATAGGCGCCGATCTTGCCGATGCCGGAAGCCAGAAACAGCACGACCAGGTAGATGCGTCCCACCAGGTCGGCCATGTTGCGAGCGGTGTTCAATGTCTTGCCCTCGGGTTGGCGTACCATCCCCCGCCGGGCATGACGGACGCGTTTGCGCCGCTGTCATGCCTGTCCCGTGAGTCCATGCGAACGAATCGCACCGGCCGGCAACGTCTGAACGGTCCAACCGGCCGGGTTCCTTCCTGGAGATTGTCCCGTGCGTTTTCAAGCGCGTCGCACAGGGATTTTCGACCTGACGAATACCCTACGCCGCGAACGGTGTCCCGATAAGACCCCAAATATCGAAAACATTGTTTCTTCAGGAGAACGTCTGCTACCGACACCCGAGTCATGGACAGCCCTACGAAGGACACCGTTACAATGCCCGGATGTCCCTGCTGCAACTGATCAACGTCGACTACAGCGTCGGCGGCCCGCTCCTGCTCGACCACGTGAACCTTGCCATCGACAAGGGCGAACGCGTGTGCGTGGTGGGCCGCAACGGCGCCGGCAAATCCACCCTGCTGCGCCTGGTCGCGCGCGAACTGGCGCCCGATGACGGTGAACTGCGCCTGGCCGGCGGCACGGTCGTCGCGCGCATGGCGCAGGAAGTGCCGCACGGCACCGCCGGCAGCGTGTTCGACGTGGTCGCCGAAGGCCTCGGCGACCTGGGGCGGTTGCTGGCGCGCTACCACCACCTGCTCGCGGCCGGCGACATGGACGCCATGGGCGAAGTGCAGGACGCCATCGAGGCACGCCACGGCTGGGACGTGGACCGCCGCGTGGCCGACGTGCTGGCGCGGCTGGAACTGGACGGCAACGTGGATTTCGACGCGCTTTCCGGCGGCATGAAGCGACGCGTGCTGCTGGCCCGGGCGTTGGTCTGCAATCCCGACGTGCTGCTGCTGGACGAGCCCACCAACCACCTGGACATCGAGGCCATCGACTGGCTCGAAGGCTTCCTGAAATCCTTTGCCGGCGCCATCGTGTTCGTCACCCACGACCGCCGTTTCCTGCGCCAACTCGCCACCCGCATCGTCGAGATCGACCGCGGCCGGGTAACCGACTGGCCCGGCGACTACGACAACTACCTGCGCCGCCGCGAGGAACGCGCCCACGCCGAGGAACTGGCCAACGCCGCCTTCGACAAGAAGCTGGCGGCCGAGGAAGCCTGGATCCGTCAGGGCATCAAGGCCCGCCGCACCCGCAACGAGGGCCGCGTGCGCGCCCTGAAGGCCATGCGCCGCGAACGCGGCCGGCGCCGCGAGAAGAGCGGCAACGCCCGCATGACCCTGGCCGGCAGCACGGCCTCAGGCAAGAAGGTCATCACCCTCGAGGGCGTACACCAAAGTTACGCCGGACGCGTGCTGATCGAGGATTTTTCCACCACCGTGATGCGCGGCGATCGCGTCGGCATCATCGGCCCCAACGGCACCGGCAAATCGACGCTGCTGCGCATCATGCTCGGCGAACTGGTACCCGAACGCGGTCGGGCCGACCTCGGCACCGGCCTCGAGATCGCCTATTTCGACCAGCATCGCGCCCAGCTGGACGACCGCCTCAACGCGGTGGACAACGTGGCCGAAGGACGCGAGTTCATCGAGCTGGACGGCAAGCGCACCCACATCATGGGCTACCTGCAGGATTTCCTGTTCACGCCCGAACGCGCACGCGCGCCGATCACGCGCCTGTCCGGTGGCGAACGCAACCGCCTGCTGCTGGCCAGGCTGTTCGCGCAACCGTCCAATCTGCTGGTGATGGACGAGCCCACCAACGATCTCGACGTGGAAACGCTGGAACTGCTGGAGGAACTGCTGGCCGGGTACCGGGGCACCCTGCTGCTGGTCAGCCACGACCGCGAATTCCTGGACAACGTGGTCACCAGCACGCTGGTACTGGAAGGCGAAGGCCGCATCGGCGAATACGTCGGCGGCTACCAGGATTGGCTGCGCCAGCGCTCCGTCCCGACCGCCGCTCCCGCGCCGGCAAAACCGGCGGCGAAGACGCCCCCGAAGACCGCGAAAGCGGACAAGCCGCCCGAGCGGCGCAGGCTCAGCTACCAGGAGCGGCGCGAGCTGGATCAACTGCCCGCACGCATCGAACGACTGGAAGCGGCCATCGCCGAAGCCTCCGAAGCCATGAGCGACCCGGCATTCTTCAAACAGGACC
>CAZMMO010000026.1:0-13094 GCA_964567365.1 uncultured Rhodanobacteraceae bacterium
AAATCAGGCGGAAGGCCAGCTGCGAGGACGACATTTCCATCGAGAAGATGGCCACCGCCTTCTTGCTGCGGATGGCGGCGTGCTCGGCGATGTTGACCGAGAACGCCGTCTTGCCCATGGACGGGCGCGCGGCCACGATGACCAGATCCGAAGGCTGCAGGCCGGCGGTCATCTCGTCCAGGTCGGTGAAGCCGGTCGGCAGCCCGGTGAGCTGGCCGCGGTTCTCGTACCGATGATGCAGGATGCGGAAGGCCTCCTTGACCGCATCGCGCATGGACACGCTGTCCTTGCGTCCGCGCGCGCCGGCTTCGGCGATGTGGAACACCTTCTGCTCGGCCGCCTCGAGCACTTCCTGCACCTTGCGTCCGCCGGGCTGGTAGCCGTCCTCGGTGATCTCGGTACCGGCGTCGATGAGCTGCCGCAGCACCGACTTCTCGCGCACGATGTCGGCGTAGGCGGTGATGTTGGCGGCGCTGGGCGTGGTGCTGGCCAGCTCGATGACGTAGCTGGCGCCGCCGACCAGCTCGGCCAGGCCGTTGGCCTCGAACCAGTCGCCCAGGGTGACGGCATCGCAGGGCATGCCCTTGCCCGACAACTCGTTGATGGCACGCCAGATCAGGCGATGGTCCTTGCGGTAGAAATCGGCCTCGTTGAGGCGGTCGGCAACCCGGTCGAAGGCCTCCGGCGCCAGCATCAACCCCCCCAGCACCGCCTGCTCGGCCTCGATCGAATGCGGCGGCAAACGCAAGGTCTGGACGTCGGAAGTCGCGGGGGAACGTTCGGGAAAAGCAGCCATGAATCACCCCTCGGAAATGACCTCCATCATACGCAGTGCCGTCGCAGATGTTGAGAGGCGAACCGGTGAGGAACCCGTGGGCAAGCTGTGGGCAAGGTGTGGAAATTTGTGGATAACCGCCTTGGGGCCGCCACAGGCGGCTTTTCTGGCAATCGTTTCTGGCAATCGTTTCTGGCAATCGTCCTGTCTGACGAGGCCCGGCGTGACGCGGGCACGCCGGGATCAGATCGTTTCGGCCGCCGTCGCGACCGGAGGTGGCTCCCGGATTGCCTGGACTGAACGTGCCTGCATCGATGCGAGAAACCTCCACACGAACAGCAACGTGATCAAAAACAGGCCCGGATAGCCCACACCCGCCAGCACGTAGGGCAGCAGCGGATTGCCCTCCACGCGCACGATCGAGAGATTGAAGCTGTACAGACCAAACGTGATGATGGCGCCTGCCACCCACATTCCCAACAGCCAGATACCGGCTTCGAAGCCGGTCAACGGTCGCGCCCAGCCACGCACGGGAGTCGTGCCGGCAACAGGGTCGGCCGCGCGAGTCCGACGCCCCAAGGTCCACAGGTCATAGGCCACGATTACCGCGCCGACGGCCAGGACGAAACCAGACAGCAGCAGCAGGATCCGGAAGATCTCCATGGGCGGCCGCACGTCACCGCCAAACCAGTGCAGCCCGAGGATGCGATAGACGTAGATCTGTACGGTACCCCCCAGGTCGAACGAGAACGCCATGCCGAGGACGCCGACAAGCACCACCCAGAAGCCCAGCCGACCCAGTCTCTGGTCGTAGTGCCGGACCTTGCGAATGATCGGCAGGGCATAGTAGGCAATGGCGATGCCGAGCATGCCGAAGGTGCCGAACAGGGCCAGATGCGCATGGCCCGGAGTGATCCAGGTGCCGTGCGACCAGGCATTGGTCAGTGCAAAAGTCATGGAGAAGCCGAGAATGCCCGCACCCACCTGCTCGAGCACCACCGAGCCGAGGATGAAATAGAACGCCGGCGCGTTTTCCAGCGGCCGCCGGTTCTCGTGCGCGTCGAGATACACATGCCAGAAGCAGAACACCAGCGGCAACGGTTCGAGCGCACTCAGGAGCGAGCCCCAGAACTGCCAGAACCCCGGCGTGCCGATCCAGAAATAATGATGCGCGTTGCCGACCAGGCCCGACAACCACACCAGCATCGCACCCCAGAAAACGGCAAATCCGGCCGACTTGATGCTGACCTTGAACATCAACACCAGCAGAAATCCGACCAGGGTGATGTGGATCACCTCCCACACGCCCTCGACCCAGTAGTGCACGACGAACCAGCGGAAATATTCCTCCAGGTCCAGCCGGGCAACGTAAAACAGACCGAAAACCCAGGCGACGGCCAGGGCCGTGACGCCGATGCTGAGCGTCCAATGGAACTCGTTCCACTCGCGCAGCGGCGGCATCGACCGCAGCACCACCCACGCCAGAATGGCGAAGCCCGCCAGCAACGCAATGCCGGCCGCACGTCCCAGTTCCAGATATTCCAGCCCGTTCTGCAACCACGGTTGGCCCGCCCACCAGCCGGCAACACCGGATTGGTCGAAGTGGAAACTGAAGACGTTCCACACCGCAATCGCGATCAAGGCATAAAACAAAAGCTTGATCAGCCACGGCGAGACCATTTCGCGCTTGACCAGGAGCGGCCCGACGAACAATATGCCGCCGACAAAACCGCACACGATCCACAGGATGCCAAGGTCGAGGTGGGTCGCCCGCACCGTGTTGAAATCGAGTACCCCGGAAAGCAGGGCCGGATCCACCTGCTGCGCGGCGAGCAGCAGGCCCGCACCGACCTGGACCAGGAACAACGCCAGCATCAGCATGAAAAAGCGCAGGCTCAGACGCTGGGTTCCGTATTGAATCTGCATCATGGCTTCTTCTCCAGGGTGCGCAGATAGGCCACGACAGCCTTGACCTGCCCGGAATCGAGCACACTGCCAAAGCCGGGCATCACCCCTTTGGGGTAACCCGCGACGATCTTGGCGTCGGGATCAAGAATCGATTCGGTCAGATAGGCATCATCGGCGGACACGGTCCGGCCATCGGCCAGCGTGACCGTGGACCCGTACAGGCCACCCCAACCGGGCCCGACCAATTTGCGGGTTCCGGTGGAATGACAGGCCGTGCAGCCATAGGTCTGGACAAGCTGCTTGCCCTGGGCCGCCGAACCGGGTGCCGCGGCCGCGGCTTTGCCGTCCGCCGTCGTGGTTTCGCCTCCGGCCGGCACCGTCGTGGCCGCGGCCACGGCACCCGGGCCGTAGGCCAAGCGCAAACGCCGCTCGAAATCGCCCACCTCCACCTTTGGCGGCCAACCCTCGGTGTTCATGGCCGACGTGTACCTGAGAAAGGCAATGAGTTGGCCCACTTCCGCCTGCGAGAACGCAAGGTTCGGCATCAGGCTTCTGCTGCCGCCACGGCGCGCAATGCGTTCAGCGGCGCCGGGATACTTCTCCAGGTAGGCCTGCAGCGAAGTGACGCCACTGGCCTTTCGTACCGCTTCCTTCTGCAGCTGCACCTGCACGGCGGCCCGGGTCGGCCAGCCGCCCGCGGACGGCAGGAACGCTTCCAGCCACGCAGGCCCGACGCGGGCATACTCCTTGGTCAAATCCGGACCGAAGTAGGCGCCGTTGCCGACCACGGTGTGGCAGTCCATGCAATTCCAGGCCTGAAAAACCCGCCTTCCCTCAGTGGCCCGGTACTTGCCGTAGTCCACCTCGCCGGGGGTCACCTGACCGCGGGACGGAAGAAAGGAAAAGATGGACAAGGCGGCGAAGACCGCCGCAAACAGGCTCAGGAAGAGCCACGCGCTGCGCCGCCGGGGCGTTTCGCAACTCTTGCCGCCGATTCCGCAACTCATGGAGTATCTCCCGCGTTCTTGCCGGTTTCATCGCGCTGGGTCTCGTGCACGAACAGAATGCGCAAGCTGCCGATAAACATGTAGAACACGTACACGGACAACAGGAACCCGACGACGAAATAAATCCGCCAGGCGGCATGCGATTCGGGCCAGTACTGGAAATCGCGCCAGAAAGGCCAGGACAGGAAAGTGGCGATCAGGCAGACGGCAATGGAAATGCCGAGATCGGAAAGGCGTTTGGACATGCAGGCGTACCCCGGATGATCACGACGCACTCCGGATCCATCGTTTCCCATCCCCTGGAAGTCCGGTCCGGACAGTTACGAAGGCTCGACTCTTTCCGGTATGGCGATACTGATCTATGTCAGGTTTCAATGTGGCATCCCGACGCATCCAGCCAGGGTTTCTTTCCATTATCGAGACGATTTTCTGACATGGGTCAAAACAACCCGGATCAGTCAACGGATATCCGCCCTGCCGTCAACAGGATTCGCAGCTCGACAAGCGCGTCAAAGGCCGTTATCTCCCATTGCCGCGCTGCCAGTTCGTGACGTAGCGGATAATCTCTGCGCAACGCATCGAAGGCACGGGCCGGGTCCGCGGCATCGAGGCTGTCTGCCAGACGACGGTGATCGTCCTCCAGCCTCCACTCCGCACGCAGCAGGGCCAGCACGTCACGCCAGTTCCGTACCGCCCAGCGCCGGTGCCCGACCAAGGGCAGTGGCGGTACCGTCCGGGGCCGGCCCAGGTACTCGCCCAGGGCGCGATACAGCATCCAGCTGCCCCGCAGCTTGCCTTCGTGGCTATAGCCAGCGACATGGGGAGTTCCCAGCCATACCCGTTCCATGAGTGCCCGCGGCACCCGCGGCTCGTTCTCCCACACATCAAGCACGCACGCAGGTGCGTCGGTACGCATGAGCCTTTCCGACAGTGCCTGGTTGTCGACCACCGGTCCACGCGAGGTATTGATCAGGAGCTGCTCCGGCCCAAGCCGGGCCAATGCCGGCGCACCCAGAAGATGATGGGTGGCATCGGTTCCACGGGTGGTCAGCGGCACATGCAGAGTGACGACATCCGCATCCAGCACTTCCTCCAGCGATGCGCAGCTCCAGGCCAACCGATCGCCCCGGGCCAGGCGTGGTGGATCCGAAACCACGACGCGGATACCCAGCGCCGTGGCTGCCGCGGCCAGGCGCGAGCCCACGTTGCCGACACCCACGATGCCCAACGACAACGTCCACGGCTCACGTCCATCACGTTCGCACCAGCCCAGCAAGGCCTGCAACACATACTCCACCACCGCCATGGCGTTGCAGCCCGGAGCGTGCGCAAAGCCGATGCCGTTCCCGGCCAGCCAATCACGATCGACATGGTCGGTGCCGATGGTGGCCGAGCCGACGAAACGCACCGGCGTACCTTCGAGCAGGGCCCGGTCGACGCGGGTCACCGAGCGCACCAGCAGAACGTCCGTGGCCACCAGGTCCGAAGCGCGCAGACTGCGCCCGACACGGGGAGTCACCATGCCCAAACTCGCGAATGGCCACAGGCCCGGCATGTTTTCATCGGCGCAGATACGCAGGGTGCCGCTCATGCATGTCCCCATGTCCGGAATGGATTGGCGGGTCTCACGAGGACGCGCCTGGCGCAAATTCGTCGCTCCCTTCCTCGATACCCTCAAACCAGAAGGTGGACAGGTAACGCTCGCCGGTATCGGGCAGCATTGCCAGCAGAACGGTCCCCGGCGGCGCGTCCCGGGCCAGTTCCAACGTGGCGGCCAACGTGGCTCCGGAAGAAAGACCGGAGAAGATTCCCTCCTGACGGGCCAACGCGCGCGCGCAATCCCTGGCCTCGACATCCTCCACGGTGACGCACCTGTCGACCACCCGGACATTCAATACCTGCGGAATGAAGTCCGGGCTCCAACCTTGAATACGATGCGAGTGCCACGCGTCCCCGGCCAGCAACGCGGCCCCGGCCGGTTCGGCAGCCACGATCTCGACTTCCGGACGAGCGATCTTGAGCACCTCGCCCACCCCGGTCAATGTTCCACCCGTACCCCAGCCGCTAACGAAGCAGTCCAGGCGCCGACCGGCAAAATCACGCACGATCTCCGCTGCCGTGGTCTGGCGATGCCAGCTCGGATTGGCCGGATTGTTGAACTGGTCCGCCAGGAACCAGCCATGGGCATGAGACAACTCCCGCGCTTTCTCGACCATGCCCGTGCCACGTGCGGACCCGGGCGTGAGTACCACACGTCCGCCATAGGCGCGAATCAACTTGCGCCGCTCGATCGAGAAAGTCTCACTCATCACGGCTACGAATGGATAACCACGTGCAGCACAGATGGCCGCCAGTGCCACTCCGGTATTGCCGGAAGTGGCCTCGACGACAGTCTGGCCGGCAACAAGGGTGCCATCTCGTTCAGCGTCGAGAATGATCGCCAGGGCCAGGCGATCCTTGACCGAACCGCTGGGATTGAAAGCTTCCACCTTGACGTAGACCTCGGTGTGCGCAGGCGCCAAGTGCCGGAGGCGGACAATGGGCGTTTCTCCAATGGTGTCGATGATGCTGTCGTGGATCATGATCGATGGCTCTGGAAACAAAACCGGCACAACCCACCGAGCTGATCGTCGACCTCACTCGGTGCCGTGGCATGAAGCGGAGCATCCAGGCTGGGCCGGATATCGACTTTGACTTCGATCAAGTCTCTCTTTTGCCCTCGTCCGCCACCCCCTGCGACATCTTGTCATGACTGGGTCCCACATCCTCCGCACGGACTGTCGAAATCCTCGTTGCAGCAACGTGTTCGGCAGGCGACATCGCATGTGGGCCAGTAACCGGCCTTCTTCCCGGGCGCCTTGCCCCGCACCATTAACGATTCCCATTCCGCGACGTTTTTTGACCCAGGTCAAAAATGAATGCATAAAGCCTGAATAAAAACCATCGTCACATCATGCGTTTGCATAAAGAATAAATATTTTGTCTTAACTTTGTGAATATTTGACCCGAGCATTTTATTTACTCCATGTGGAATCCCCTAAATATCATTTTTTATATCCACATGACACGATTTTTTTGACAAAGGTCAAGACGCCCGCCTGGCAAGTACACCACCTTCCTTCACCTGACCAAACCAATCTCTTTGCGGAGGCGTACATGAGCAGCAAGATTCTCATCGTCGGAGCCGGCCCGACCGGATTGTGCCTTTCCCTGGCCCTGGCTTCGCGCGGTATGGAGGTGGATCTCGTTGAACGCCAATCCGTCGAGGCCCTGGCCGCGCCGGACTACGACGGCCGCGAAATCGCCCTGACCCGCGCCTCCATACGGCTTTTGCGTGAACTGGGCGTGTGGGATGAACTGGACGAAGACGCCGTGTTCCCTTTGTCCGCGGCCCGCATCATGGACGGTCCCGACATCGGTTTTCGAGTGGACGCAACCGCGCTCGGTGACCGGCAGCTCGGTGCCTTCGTGTCCAATCACCTGATCCGTACGGCCGCATGGCGCGCAGTGGCGAAGGAAACACGCATCCATGTACACACGGATGCAGGCGTACGGTCGGTTGCCACCGACAACGACTCCGCCCATGCATGGCTCGATGACGGACGCCATCTGGAGGCCTCCTTGCTGGTCGCCGCTGACAGCCGCTTTTCACGTATCCGTCAGGCCATGGGCATTCCTGCCCACATGCATGATTTCGGTCTGAGCATGCTGCTGTGTCGAATCCATCACGAAGCCGTACTCGAAGGTGCGGCATGGGAATGGTTCGGAACCGCGCAGACGCGCGCGTTGCTGCCACTGGCCGACGGGCTGGCATCCGCCATCCTGACGCTTCCCGGTCATCAGGCCGAATCCTTGCTGCGAGCCCCCGAGGGAATGTTCCTCGCAAACCTTGCGGAACGTTTCGAGGGTCGCCTGGGGTCCATCAGACTGGCAAGCACCCGCCACATGCACCCCCTTGTTGCCACCTGGGCACGGCGCTTCACCGGCCGCCGGTTTGCCCTGGCCGGCGATGCCGCCGTCGGTATGCACCCGGTCACCGCACACGGGTTCAACCTCGGCCTGGTCAGTATCGAACATCTGGCACGGGCGATCGGTGAGGGCGTGCAGCGTTGGGACGATCCGGGGCATCCCCTGCCGCTGGCCCACTACCAGCGCCGCCACCGCATGAGCAGCGCACCGATGTTTGCCGGCACGCAACTGGTGGCCGGATTGTTTACCGACGATCGTCCCCACGCCCAGCCACTACGCAAAGCGGTACTCCAGGCCGGGCGCCACCTGCCACCGCTGCGACGTGCCCTGACCGCACACCTGATCGATGAAACACCTTTTCCCACCTCGATCCGTCGCCGCGCCCATCTGGCGCTGCAAGTGCTGCGCCCGCACCCGCGCATGCGAAGCAGCACCACCTGATTTGCGTCCATTGCCTTCCAACCTTTCACGAGTCCACCCATGACTGCCGCCACACGTCGCCATCCGGAATCCGCCGCGACCACATCGCATTTCGAAACGGCCTCGCCCCGGCCACGGCGCGAAGCGTCCTTCGACCGCGAACAGCTTCTGGCCTGTGGGCGGGGCGACATGTTCGGCCCCGGCAACGCCCGCCTGCCTTTGCCGCCCATGCTGATGTTCGACCGCATCACCCGGATCGCAAATCACGGTGGCGTGCACGGCAAGGGCGAGATCCATGCCGAGCTCGACCTGCACCCGGACCTCTGGTTTTTCGACTGCCACTTCGCCGGAGATCCGGTCATGCCCGGTTGCCTCGGACTGGACGCCATGTGGCAGCTGAGCGGGTTCTACCTGCCCTGGCTGGGATACACGGGACGGGGGCGTGCACTGGGCGTGGAGCGGGTGCGTTTCACCGGCCAGGTTCTCCCCGCGGCACGCCTGGTACGTTACCAAATCGACATCCAGCGAATCGTCCGGGGACGCCTGCGGATGGTGGTCGCCGACGGCCGCACCTTTGTCGACGAAAAACCGATTTACGTCGCCGAAAACATGCGCGTGGGTTTGTTCGACAACCCGGGAGAAATCTGACATGCGTCGCGTCGTCATCACCGGCATGGGCATCATGTCATGCCTGGGCAATCTGCCAGGCACGGTATCGCGAGCCCTCCGCGAAGGAGTGAGTGGGATACGCCCCGCCCTGGAGTTCAAGAAGCACGGCCTGCACAGCCAGGTCGCCGGCATTCCCGATGGCGACCTGGACGCGGCCATCGACCGCAAGCTCAAGCGCTTCATGGGGGATGCCGCCGCCTACGCCTACGTGGCCATGCGCGCAGCCATCTCCGACGCCGGTTTCGCACCAGAGCAGATCCAGCATCCACGTATCGGCGTCATCGCCGGGTCCGGCGGCGGATCGTCGCGCTGGCAGATCGAAACCGCCGACACGTTGCGTGAACGAGGTTTACGCAAGGTCAGCCCCTGGATGGTTCCACGCACCATGTGTTCGACCGTCTCCGCCGCCCTGGTCACGGCTTTCGGGATCCTTGGCCTGAGCTACTCGATATCGGCAGCCTGCGCCACCTCGGCCCACTGCATCGGGGCGGCCGCCGAGACCATCATCCATGGCGCACAAGACGTCATGTTTGCCGGCGGCGGCGAGGAGGTGCACTGGAGCATGGCGGCGCAATTCGATGCCATGGGAGCGCTGGCGCGAAGCCACAATGGGCAGCCGACACTCGCTTCGCGACCTTACGACCGCGACCGCGACGGATTCGTCATTGCCGGCGGTGGCGGCATGCTGGTATTGGAGGAATACCAGCACGCCCGCCGCCGCGGCGCACACATCTACGCCGAGCTGGTGGGCTATGGCATCGCCTCCGACGGTCAGAGCATGGTGGCTCCCGGCCGTAACGGCGCCGCACGCGCCATGCGTATGGCGCTGGCCAGGCTGGGGCGCCCGGTGGACTATCTCAACACCCACGGTACGGCCACGCCGCTGGGAGATCTGGCCGAACTGGCCGCAGTGGAGGAAGCCTTCGGCGGCGCGCCGCCCCCGATGTCCTCGACCAAGGCTTTGTCGGGCCATTCGCTGGGAGCGGCCGGGGTGCACGAATCCATCTACTGCCTGCTGATGCTCGAGCAGAATTTCATCGCCGGTTCGCGCAATATCGAACACATGGATCCCGAGGCCCGGCGCTATCCGATCGTGACCCGGACCCGTCAGGCGCGCCTGGACACGGTGATGTCCAACAGCTTTGGCTTCGGCGGCACCAACGCTTCGCTGGTGTTGGCCCGAGTATGAGTCGACACCGGCCCGGCTTCCCGTGGAGGAGACCATGCGCACTACCGTCCGCGAGGTCCGCTTCGACCCCGAACTGATCGCACGCTACGACACCGCCGCTCCGCGCTACACGAGCTATCCGACGGCTCCGCACTTCACTACCCGGTTCAACGCCGCACACTACCGGGCCATGGCCATGGCCTCCAACCGCCAGAAACCCGCCACGCCGCTGTCCCTGTACCTCCACATCCCGTTTTGCTGGAGCCCGTGCTTCTATTGCGGCTGCAACCGCATCATCACCCATGACAAGGGACGTTCCGGCCAGTATCTCCAGGCATTGGGGCGTGAAATGAGCAAGCTGGCGCCACTGTTCGACGACGACCGGCAGGTACGTCAACTGCACCTGGGTGGAGGCACGCCGAACTTCCTCGACATCGGGCAACTGGACGAGCTGCTGCGTGTCATGCGCACGCACTTTGCCTTTGCCACCGATCGTCGCGGGGTGGAGGCGGGCATCGAGGTTGATCCACGTTTCGCCGACTTCGACTACGTGATCCGCCTGGGCGGAATCGGCTTCAACCGCATTTCCATCGGCCTGCAGGATTTCGACCCGAAGGTGCAAAAGGCGGTCAACCGCATCCAAACCGTGGAGCAAACCGCGGCCGTCCTGAACGGGGCCCGCGCCGCCGGTTTCCACTCCATCAACGTGGACCTCATCTATGGCCTGCCCAAACAGACCCCGGAAGGTTTCTCCCGGACACTGGACCAGGTCGTGGCGCTGGCCCCGGATCGCCTGGCCGTTTACGGATACGCGCATCTGCCGCAGTTGTTCAAGGCGCAGCGGCAAATTGCCGACGAGGACCTGCCCGGTCCGGCCACGCGCCTGGCATTGTTCGGCCTGGCACTCGAAAAACTGCAGGCAGCCGGCTATTTGTATGTCGGCATGGACCACTTCGCACGCGCCGGCGACGAACTGGTGCGGGCCCAGGACGAGGGCACCCTGCAGCGCAATTTCCAGGGCTACTCGACGCTCGGCCAATGCGACATCGTGGGGCTGGGCATGAGCGCCATCAGCCGCGTCGGCACCAGCTACTCGCAAAACGTGCGCGATCTGCCCGGTTACTACCTGGCGCTGGAGCATGCGGACCTGCCGATACAGCGCGGCATCACGCTGGGCCCGGACGACGTGATCCGTCGCGACGCCATCAGTGAACTGATGTGCCACGGCCACCTGGACCTGGAACGCTTCGGCGCGCGCCATGGTATCCGCACCGCCGAATACTTCGCTCCGGAACTGACGCGATTGCTGGCCCTGCAGGCCGACGGCCTGGTCGAGCTGCGACCGGATGCCGTATCGGTGACTGCATGCGGCCGCCTGCTGATGCGCAATATCGCCATGCAGTTCGACGCCTACATCACCCGCTCCGACCAGGCCATGCCGCCACATTACTCGCGTGCAATCTGACTACAAATCCTTCCCCCCGACGCGGGAGTCGGCCGGAAACCGCCATGAGGACTGGGACCCTCGTTCTCCAGAGGTTTTGGCCAATCCCAACGCCTGTTACGACCGCATGCGCCGGCGCTGTCCCGTGGCATACAGCAGATTCTTGCATTATTCGGTATTTCGCCATGCCGACGTGACCCGCATCCTCGGGGACCCGGAAACCTTTTCCAACCGGGCCTCCCGTCACGTGTCGGTCCCCAACAGCATGGACCCGCCCGAACATACCGCCTGGCGGCGCATGATCGAGCCCTATTTCGATTCCGCAGCCATGGCCGACTTCGAGCCGACCTGCCGACGCATCTGCCGCAATCTGGTGGAGGCACTGCCACGCACACGCGGCGTCGAATGGATGAGCGCGCTGGCTCACCCGTTTGCCGTGCGCATGCAGTGCGCTTTTCTGGGTTGGCCGGACCAGTTGCACGAACCGCTCGGGCACTGGATCGAAAGGAAGAACGCGGCCACGCTATCCGGCAGCCGGCGCGCCGTCACCACGGTGGCAACCGAATTCGACGCCACCATTCGTGCCATCCTGGCGTGCCGTCGCAAACCTGGCGCAACCCCGCCCGACGATGCGACGACGCGCCTGATGAACGAACGCGTCAACGGTCGTGCGCCGGCAGATCGGGAGATCGTCAGCATTCTGCGCAACTGGACCGTCGGTGAACTGGGTACCATCGCCTCCGGTGTCGGCATCATCGCTCAATATCTGGCCCTGCACCCCCGCTTGCAGCAACGCCTGCGCGCCGAGCCCGCACTGGTATGGCCCGCCAATGACGAGATCCTGCGCATCCAGGCGCCCCTGGTGGCCAGCCGACGCACCCCTACCCGCCCGGTCGTGCTGGGCGGGCGGCGGATCGAAGCGGGCGAACGGTTGACCCTGATGTGGGCCTCGGCCAACCGCGACGAAACCGTGTTCGGCGACCCGGACATCTTCCGTCTGGATCGCGACCCCGCCCTGAACCTTCTCTACGGCGCGGGCATTCACGCCTGCCCCGGCGCCCCGCTGGCACGACTGGAACTGGCAACCCTCGTCCAGACACTGCTGGCCTCGACCACGGCCGTCGAACCGGTCGAGGGGCACACACCGGTTCCCGCGGCCTACCCGACCGGCGGCTACCGCGAACTGATGCTGCGCATACGATGATCAATCGATCATCGCAAAGCAGAGTTCCGGGCCTGCGGCCACCAGGAAAGCAGGGCGGCACTGCCTGCTCCCCCATTCCACCTGCCTCGCGTCCCTGCCCCCTGATTCCACACACGCCGCCACGAAAAAGGCGCCCGCAGGCGCCTTTCTCCGGCCTTGGCGACCAACGACTCACTCGCCGACCACGATCACCTTGATGGTGGCCTGCACGTCGGCATGCAGCACGATCTGGGCTTCGTACTCGCCCACGACGTGGATCGGGCCATCGGCCTGGATCACCTCGCCCTTTTCCACTTCATGTCCCAGGGCCGCCAGCGCCTCGACGATCTCGCGCGGGCCGACCGATCCGTACAGCTTGCCTTCGGGGCTGGCGTTGACGCTCACGCGTGCCTCGGCGCCCTCCAGCTTGGCCTTGCGCGCCTCGGCGGAGGTCAGCAGCTCGTTGGCCTTGGCCTCGTACTCGGCGCGGCGCTGCTCGAACTCGGCCAGGTTGGCGGCCGTGGCCGGCGCGGCCTTGCCCTGCGGCAGCA
>CAZMMO010000027.1:0-13038 GCA_964567365.1 uncultured Rhodanobacteraceae bacterium
TCGAGCGGAAACAGGATGTCGGTGCTCACGCCGATGACCAGGGCCCGTTCGACGGTGATGCGCTGCAGGCCGGCAAGAACGTCGCCGTCGCCGTACTCGGCCACGTCGAACCAGTCGCTGGCGCGCGACAGGTACAGATAGCAGTTGGGATCGAAGCTGCCGGTGAAGCGGCGTGCATGGGCCTCCAGGTACGATTCGACCTGGAACTCGAAGCCGAACGGCTCGTCCTCGCGTTCTTCCGGGTCCAGGCGGATGCGCGCGAAGCGGCCGTTCCATTCCATCGCCGAACGGTAGGTGATCACGCCCAGCTTGCGCGCGATGTTCATGCCGTCCACGGGGTAGTGCCCGGCGTCGTAACGGCCTTCGTTCCAGTGACGGTCCAGGCGGATGGCCTCGCGTTGCAACGAGCGAATGGCGATCGCGAACGGTTGTGCCTGCGGCGCGGTGTCCACGCTGACATGGGCGCGCACGCTGTCCGGGTGCTGCAGCATGTAGGCCAATGCGCCCATGCCGCCCATCGAACAGCCGATCAGGCAATCGAGCCGGTCGATGCCCAGGCCGTCTTGCACCAGGGCGTGCGCGGCATTGGCCACGTCCTCCAGGGTCAGGGCGGGGAAGTCCAGTCGGTAGGGTTCGCCGGCGCCCGGCGGGATCGATGCCGGGCCGGTGGAGCCCTTGTCGCTGCCCAGCGAATTGACGCAGATGACGAAGAACTTCTCGCTGTCGATGGGCTTGCCGGGGCCGATCATGGCTTCCCACCAGCCGGGACTGGGGTCGTCGGCGCTGGAGGCGGCATGGGCGCTGGGCGAGAGCCCGGGCAGGATGAGCAGGGCATTGTCGCGTCCGGGGGCAAGCGTGCCCCAGGTTTCGTAGGCGAGGCGCGCGCGGTGCAGCGAACCGCCGCGTTTCATGGCAAAGGGCGAGGGCAGATCGAAATAGCGGCGTGCGTCCGGCATGCACCAGGGTCCGGCCAGAAAAGGTCCACTGTATAACGGCGCTGTCGATGAGCCAAAGAACGCCGGGCCACAAGCTTGTGGCCGCCGGGCATGATGTGCACGGCGATCTACAGGGCGCGATCGATGACGATGCTGGCGGATGTGTGGCTGCCGATGGCAAGCGGTCCGGTGCTGCCTTCCAGGTCTCCCGGCTGCGGTTTGGCCTTGCCGCTGCGCGACACGCGTGCGGTCAGCATCACCCGGGTGGCCGAGGACAGCCCATGGCCCGGAACCATGTCCATGGCGTCGGTGAGCGTCACCGTGGCGGGCAGCTGCGAGGCTTTCAGGCGCTTGATGGCCAGCGGCACGGGCGAGCCGTCGCCGGCGAGCGCGTAGACGAACAGGGTGTCCTTGCCGTCGATGCGGTCCTTCAGCGCGGGCGACAGGCTGACCTTGACCACGATGTGGGCGGCGTGGTCCTGGCCCGCCGCCGGGTCGCTGGAGGCCTTGGCCTGGCCGCGGTCGAGCAATGCCTCGGCCTGGGCCTGGGTTTTGCCGGCGGCGCGCGCGTTGGCCATGGCGATCTGGCGGGCCACGGCATCGGCCACGTCGCCGTCGGGCGGCAGGAGCACCTGCAGGCGACGCCAGGTGAGGACGGCGTCCACGAAGTGGCCGGCCTGGTAGTCGCTGATGCCCATCAGCCACAGGCCGCGCTGATTGTTCGGATCGATGCGCAGGGCTTTTTCCAGGCGCTTGCGCGAGGGGCCCTGGATGAGGTGGTCGGTTCGGGCCAGCGAGTCGGCGGCCACCCATGCCACCATGATGTCGGCGCTGTCCGGAGCCAGCTTGAGCGCTTGCGCGTAGGCGTCGCGGGCCTTGGCCGGCTTGTGCACGACGTTGTAGGACTGGCCCAGCAGCAGCCAGCCCTGCAGGTCGTTGGGTGACTCCTGCAGGCGTTGCGTGAGTTGGGCGATGGCCTGGCCGACGGTCATTTTCGGTTGTGCTTCGCGCACCGACGCCTCGACCGCGGCCGGCGTGCCGACCAGGGAATACACCAGGGCGGCCGAGACCGGCAGCACGAAGGCCAGCGCCAGCGCCAGGCCGAACACGCCGCGCGGACGGCCGCATTGCCGGCCACGCCGCAGCATGGGCAACAGCACCAGGGCCAGGGCCGCGAGGATCATGGCGGCGGCAAGCAGGTAGAAAAGGGTGAGCATATCCAGCCAGGTTATTGAAATATCGATGGTCGTTTCAGGAAAGGTTCCAGCTTACCAGTCGTCGTCGTCCAGTTCGGGCACGGTTTCGGGCGCGCCTGCCCGGCGTTTTCGCACGATGGCGAAGACGACCAGCGCGCCGGCCACCAGGATGATGCCGGGACCGAACCACAACAGCCAGGTGAAGGGTTTCAGCGGCGGCTTGTACAACACGTAGTCGGAATAGCGTGCTACCAGGTATTGCTTGATCTGCTGGTCGGTCCAGCCCTTCTGCATCTGCCGGAACACGATGTGGCGCATCTGCCGGGCCAGGTCGGCCTGGGAGGCGTACAGGCTTTCGTCCTGGCAGACCAGGCAGCGCAGTTGCTTGGTCAGTTTCTGGAAGCGCACTTCCTGGGCGTGGTCCTTGAACGGCAGCGGGTCGACCGCCACCGGCTGGGACGCCTGCAAGGGGCCGCCCAGGGCCAGGCCCAGCACAAGGACGCCCAGGCCGGCGCAGGCGCAGCGGGAGAGGAATCCGCGTCTACGCATCACGAATCCGCCCCCTGCCGCAGGGCGTGGATCCGGGGCTCGAGCACGTCGCGGATGACCTTGGGCGTCAGCGGGCCGATGTGCTTGTAGCGGATGATGCCCCTGGCGTCGATCAGGTAGGTTTCCGGCGCGCCGTAGACGCCGAAATTGATGGCCGTGCGCCCGCTCTGGTCGGTGACGACCATATGGTAGGGATTGCCGTGGCGCGCCAGCCAGGCCTTGGCGTCGGCCGGCTTGTCCTTGTAGTCGTAGCCGATCAGCGGCACGCCCAGGCGTGAGGCGTAGGACATCAGCACCGGATGCTCCTCGCCGCAGGCGAAACACCAGCTGGCGAACACGTTGACCAGGTACGGCTGGCCCAGCATGTCGGCCTTGCTCAGGTGTTGGGAAGGCTCCTCCAGGCGCGGCAGGCGGTAGGCTGGGGCCGGCTTGTTCAGCAGCGGCGAGGGGACTTCGCGGGGCAGGTGCCCGCTGTTCCACCAGATGCCGAAGCCGAGCAGCGCGGCCAGCAGGAGGAAGGCGACCAGCGGAAGCAGGCGCGCGGTCCGGCTCACGTCGACGCCTCCGCACGCGTGCTTGCCTGTGCGTTGGCCGGCTCGACCGGCGGCACGGGCAGTGCGGCGCCGTCACGCTCGCGGGCAATGCGCTTGAGGCGGAACCGCTTGTCCAGCATGGCGGTAAAGCCACCCAGCATCATCAGCACGCCGCCGTACCAGATCCAGCGTACGAACGGCTTGTCGTAGATGCGCACCGACCAGGCGCCGGAAGTCGGCCCTGAGCCTGTCGAAGAGTCCAGCGGATTGCCCAGCGCCGCGTACAGGTCGCGGACGAAATTCGATTCCACCGCGGCCTCGGTCTGCACCCGCCCGCGCGGGTAGGTGCGCTTTTGCGGGTGCAGGACGGCCACCTGCGAGCCGTCCTTGTCGAACACCGTGAGCGTGCCCTGGTCGGCGGTCCAGTTGGGGCCCTTCACATGCTTGACGCCGTCGAAGCGGAACACGTAGCTGCCGACCGTGCGGCTTTGCCCCGGGGCCAGGCTCACGTCGCGCTGTACGCTCAGCGACTCGCTGAACAGCACGCCGACCAGGAAGATGCCCACGCCCAGATGGGCCAGCAGCATGCCGGCCATCTCGGCCGGGTAGCGGCGGCCGCGCGGGACCCCGCGCCAGCGCTTGACAGCGTACATGAGCACCCCGCGCAGCACGTAGGCGGATGCCACCGCGCCGAGCACCAGCCGCAGATGATTGCTCGAACCGCGCCACAGCATGGCGATGGCGGCCGCGCCGATCACCAGCGCGAACACCACGCAGTGCAGGATCACGCGCTTGAGCTCGCGCTTGTCGCTCTTGCCCCAGCGCGCGAACGGACCGATCGGCAGCAGCGCGATGGCCGGCGCCATCAGCAGGATGAACAGCGGGCCGAAGTAGGGCGGGCCGACGGAGATCCGACCCATGTGCAGGGCCTCGCCGATCAGCGGGAACATGGTGCCCAGCAGCACCATGATGGCCGCCGCGGTCAGGCACAGGTTGACGATCAGCAGCAGGGTCTCGCGCGAGGAGACGGCGAACGGCTTGCCGCCGGACACCTTGGGCGCGCGCAGCGCATACAGCACCAGCGAGGAGCCCACCACGACACCCAGATACGCCAGGATGAACACGCCGCGCCTGGGATCGGAGGCGAACGCATGCACGCTGGTCAGCAGTCCCGAGCGCACCAGAAAGGTGCCCAGCAGCGACAGCGAGAAGGCGGCGATCGACAACAGGATGGTCCAGGCGCGGAAGGTGCCGCGCTTTTCCGTCACCGCCTGGGCGTGGATCAGCGCCGTGCCTACCAGCCAGGGCATGAACGAGGCGTTTTCCACCGGGTCCCAGAACCACCAGCCGCCCCAGCCCAACTCGTGGTAGGACCACAGGCTGCCGGCGACGATGCCGGCGGTGAGGCAGCCCCAGGCCGCGTTGGTCCACGGCCGCGCCCAGCGCACCCATTTCTTCTCCAGGTCGCCGCCCAGCAGGGCGGCGATGGAAAACGCGAACGCCACCGAGAAGCCGACATAGCCCATGTACAGCACCGGCGGGTGCATGGTCATGCCCGGGTCCTGCAACAGGGGATTGAGGTCGGCGCCGTTGGCCGGCATCGGCAGCAGGCGCCCGAACGGATCGGAGGTGAACAGCGTGAACAGCAGGAAGCCCAGCGACACCAGCCCGAGCACGCCCAGCACGCGCGAGGCGAACACTTCCGGCAGGCGCTTGCTGAAGAAGGCCAGGGCCACCGTCCAGAGGTTGAGGATGAGGATCCACAACAGCAGCGAACCCTCGTGCGCGCCCCATACGGCCGCGATGCGGTAGTACCACGGCAGCGTCAGGTTGGAGTTCTGGGCCACGTAGGCCACAGAGAAGTCGAACGTGAGGAAGGCGTAGGTCAGGGCCAGGAAGGCCAGCGCGACGAACACGAACTGGCCGGCGGCCGCCGGCCGCGCCACCGCCATCAGCGGGCGGCTGCCGACCCAGGCGCCAAGCAGCGGCAGGATGGACTGCACCGCAGCCAGCAGCAGGGCCAGTACCAGGGCAAGTTGGCCAAGTTCGGGAATCATGGATTGGCGCTCCTGCTGGCGAGGGTACGACCGGTCATGATGACGGTCATGGGCGAAGGAGGGAAGCGGCGGACATCACGGAAGGCGTGCGGCTCAGCCGGCGCTGGCACCGCCGGTCCCGCTGGCGGCAGCCTTGCCGGCCGCATCGGCCTTGACCCGGGCTTCGGCATGCGCGCGCCCCGCCTGTTCGGCCTTCTTGATGGCCTTGGCCACCTGCGGTGGCATATAGGTCTCGTCGTGCTTGGCCAGCACCTTGCTGGCCACGAAGGTGCGGCCGTCCATGTGGCCGGTGGTGATGACGCTTTGTCCCTGGCGGAACAGGTCGGGCAGCACGCCGGTGTATTGCACCGGCATGCTGTGGAAGCGGTCGGTCACCACGAAGTCCACCTTCATGGAACCGGGAAAGCGCTTGACGCTGCCCTCCTTGACGATGCCGCCGAGGCGGAAGCGGGAGCCGGCCGGGGCCTGGCCGGCGGCCACCTCGGTGGGCGTGAACAGGTAGGTCACGTTGCGCTGCAGGGCGAACACGGCAATGCCCACGGCCACGACCGTGGCGGCCAGGACCATTCCGACGATGATGAGGCGGCGTTGGCGGACGGTGTTCATGGTTGTCGGGACCCGGGACCCAGGACTCGGGACCCGTCGTTGGTGGAGAAAAAGGCGAAATTCATGTTTCGTGTTTCATGTGCAGCTTCATGAAAACAGCTTTTGCCACATGGCCATTCCAGTGAGCGTGGAACTACAGTCACTGTCGGATCCCAAGTCCCTGCTCCCCGGTCCCCGGTCCCTGGTCCCCGGTCCCGACAGCATGCCCTCGCCGCGCCTCGCGTTGCTCCTGCCGCGCCATGCGCGCACGCAACTCCCGCAGCAGGCGGTGGCGGCGCAGCACGGGCGCCAGGTAGTCGGCGACCAGTACCACGAAGAACACCGCGTAAGCGGGCCACACGTAGGCAGCATAGCCGCCCATGGCAAGAAAGGACTGTAAGCTCATTGGCTTGTCCCTTCCTTGACCTGTGACAATTCGCGCACCCAGTGCTTGCCGCTCTCCAGGTCCAGCAGATCGGTGCGCGCGCGTCCGAGCAGGCTGGCGGCCCAGTACAGGTGCGTGGCCAGGGCCATCACCAGCAGCGGCCAGAGCATGCGCGGGTCGATGGTGGAGGGCCCGAGCAGGCGCACCGTGGTGCCCTGGTGCAGCGTGTTCCACCATTGTACCGAGTAATGCACGATGGGCAGGTTGACCAGGCCGATCACGGCCAGGAAGCTCGCCGCGCGCGCGCCCTGGCGGCGGTCCTCGAAGGCGCGGTACAGGCCGATTACGCCCAGGTACAGGAACAGCAGCACCAGCTCCGAGGTCAGGCGTGCGCCCCAGTTCCACCAGGTGCCCCAGGTGGGCGCGCCCCCCAGCGAGCCGGTGACCAGGGTGATGAAGGTGAAGGCCGCCCCGATCGGGGCCGACTGCATGGCGATCACCTCGGCCAGCTTGATGCGCCACACCAGGGCGACGAAGGCCGCCACGGCCATGGTGGCGTAGATGAACAGCCCCATCCAGGCGCTGGGCACGTGCACGTAGATGATGCGGAAGGCGTCGCCCTGCTGGTAGTCCGGCGGCGCCAGCACCAGCCCGCCGTACAGGCCGACGAGGGTCGCGGCGACCGCCAGCAGCAGGCACCAGGGGCGTACCGCGCCGGCGAAACGGTAGAACGTCGGCGGCGAGCTCAGGCGGTGCAGCCAGTGGGGAATCCAGTTAGCCATGGGCGGATCCGGCAGGCGGGTTCTGCCAGGGCCGGCAGGGGCGGACGATGGCGGTATTCGTATTCATGTGTCGAGGGTGATTCGCAGTGCGGCGGCGCAGGCCAACGGCGCCAACACGATTCCCAGGGCCAGGCCGGCACCGAGCCAGGCCAACGGGGCGATCCATGGCAGACCCTGTTGCGCGGCCAGCACCGCACCGGCGGCAAAGATCACCACCGGCACGCACAGCGGCAACAGCATCAGGGCCAACAGCATACCAGAGCGGTGGGTGCCGGCGGTCAGGGCCACCAGCACCGCGCCGAGCAGGCTCAGCAGCGGCGTGGCCAGCAGCAGGGCCAGCTCCAGCACGTGCAGCGGATGCGACGGCAAGTGCAGCATGCTGGCGATGATCGGGCCGATGATGATCAACGGCAGCGCGGTGGTCAGCCAGTGCACCAGGATCTTCATGGCCACCAGCAGTGCCAGCGGCTGCGGCGCCAGCAGCATCTGCTCCAGCGAACCGTCCTCGAGGTCGGGGCGGAACAGGGCATCGAAGGCCAGCAGCATCGCCAGCAACACGATCACCAGCACCACGCCACCGGCGATGCGCGAGAGCAGGGCGTCGTCCGGGCCCAGGGCGAAGGGAAACAGCACGGCCACGATCAACGCGTACAGGACCGGCAATGCCATGTCGCCGCGCCGCCGCCAGGCCAGCGTCAGGTCGCGGCGCAGAATGGCCCAGCAGGCCGATGGCGTGCTGCCCGGTTTCATGCCGACAGCCGGATGCTGCGCGGCTCGCCGCGCAGATAGGTGACCGCGCCATGGCTGGTCACCAGGGCCGCGCCGCCTTCGAGCGTGTGGCGTTCGATCAGGCGGTTGACCAGGGCGATGCCTTCGCGGTCGAGATTGGCGTAGGGCTCGTCCAGCAGCCACACGGCGGCGGGTATCAGCAGCAGGCGCGCCAGGGCGGCACGCTTCTTCTGGCCCGCCGACAGGCGCCGCACGAGCTCGTGTTCGTAGCCGGCCAGGCCCACGCCGGACAGCACGGAAGCGGGCGTGGCGCCGCGGCGGCGGCCGTACAGGCCTTCGGCGACGCGCAGGTTCTGCAGCGGCGACAGGTCGTGCTTGAGGCCCAGCTGGTGGCCCAGGAACACGATTTCGCCGGCCATGCGCGCATGCGACAGCGGCTCGCCGTGCAGCCGCACCTCGCCTTCGCCGCGTTTCAGCACGCCGGCCAGCAGGCGCAGCAGGGTGGTCTTGCCGCTGCCGTTGTCGCCTTCCACCAGCATCACCTCGCCCGCGTGCAGGGCGAAGTCGACGGGGCCGAACACCGGTTCGTCGTGACGCAGGAAGGCCACGCCGCGGCCTTCGAGCAGCAGCGGACGGTCGAGTCGGGCAGACGGGTTGGACAGTGGCACGGGCATCATGAACTGGCGATTGTCCCTGTCGCGGCACGCCGTGTCCATGCACGACGCCGCGCCGCGCGCCTGTAGGACGGGTACTGCCCGCCGTGGAACGCCATGATGGCGGGCAGGGAGACGCGGCCATGTTGAGGATCGTGTCCGACGGGCAGCGCCCGCTACGGGTGCCAGTGCAGCGTGGCGGGTCGGTTGGCGGCGCCGAGGACGACGGCGTGCTGTTCGAAGGCGTGCATCAGCGCATCGATGCGCCCCCCGTCGATGCCGGCCACGAACAGGCTGGGCTCGCGCCAGCGCCTGCCGTCGGCGTCCACGGGCCCGATGCCGACGCCGGCGGCGATGCAGGATGGCGCGGGCCGCATTTGACGCAAGCGCGCCAGCAGCCGGCGCTGGCGCCTGCGGTTGATGTCGGCGGGAAGGAGTTGCGAATACGGGTTCCAGGCGGTGAGGAAGGCCCACGTGGCCCCGGGGTCGGGCAACAGCGCCTGCAGGGCCGCGGGCAGGGGACGGTGGATGCGGATGACCGCATGGCCGCCGCGCGGCAGGCGCACGCGGTAGTGCGTGCGTTCGTAGAGTGCGATCAGTTTGTCGTCTGCGGCCGGCATGCGGGCTTCAGACGGGCAGCGGCGGCAGGGTGGCCTCGAGCGTGGCCGTGGCGGCGTCGAGGTCCACGCTGTCGGCATCCTCGTGGCCGCGCAGCAGTTGCGACAGCAGCAGGTCCTGGGCCCGCCCGCGCCGCAGGCAGTAAGCGTAGGGCAGGCGGGTGAAGGTGACCATGCGGTAGCGCGGCATGAAGTGGAGCGGCATCCGTTGTGCCAGCACTGCGCCCAGGGCGCGCTTGCGCAGGTAGTCGGGGTCGACTACCGAGTCACGCATTTCCACGTAGTTTTCCAGCGCCATGGCGGCGATGGCATCGGCGTCGGGCTTGCGTAGCTGCTGGAACCGGGCGAAGACGCTGGCCACGTCGTCGCCCGCCGCGGCCAGCATGGGCGCCAGGATGGCGGCATCCTCGAAGCCCGCGTTCATGCCCTGGCCGTGGAAGGGCACCATGGCATGGGCCGCGTCCCCCACCAGCAGCGCGTGGCCGCCGAGGTGCCAGCGGTCCAGGTACAGCGTCGCCAGCGAGCCGACCGGATGGCCGTCGTAGTCGGCGTCAAAATCCGGCAGCAGGGGCAGGAGGTCGACGTAGTCGTCCGCAAAATAGCGCCGCGCCGCGGCTGCTTCCGGCAGGTCGGCAAAGCTGGGTCGTTCTCCCTCGCGCGGCAGGAACAGCGTGACGGTGAAACTGCCGGCGGCGTTCGGCAGGGCGATGCACATGCAGCGGCCGCGCGGCCAGATGTGCAGCGCATCGGGTTCGATGGCAAAGCGTTCGCCGGCGTCGCGGCGCGCGCGCAGGGCCGGAGTGAGGGCCATGTCGGGGAATTGCGCCAGCGGCGGGATTTCCAGTTCCTTGTAGCCGTGGTCCAGCGGTTCCACGCGCTCGCCCAGCGAAGCGTGGCGGCCCATGGCCGCGCGCAGGGCGGAACCCGCGCCGTCGGCACCGATGACGACGGGCGCGGGATGGGTGTGGTGCGTGCCGTCGGGGGAAGCGAAGGTCAGCGTGTGGCGGTCGAAATCGGCATCGACCAGGGTCTGTTCGAAGCGGGTCTCCACGCCGGCCCGGTCGGCCGCGTCGAGCAGCGCGATATTGAGCTCGCCGCGTGATACCGACTGGTTGACCTCGCTGTCGTCGATGCCGTAGCGCTGCAGGTTGGCGGAGCCGTCGCGCCGATGCACCATGCGTCCGCGCATCATCACCGCCCGTTCCAGCACGGCTTGTTCCAGGCCGGTCATGCGCAGGGCCGCCAGGCCGCGTTCGGACAGGGCCAGGTTGATGGAGCGTCCGCCGGCGAATCCGGACCGCCGCGGATCCGGGCGTTTTTCGTGCAGCCGCACGACCCGGCCGCGCCGTGCCAGCAGCAGGGCCAGCAGGGTGCCGACCAGTCCGGCGCCGACGATGGTGATGGGAGATTGGTTCATCCGCGGATTATCGCCGGTCGAGGCATGCGGTGTCGCCGTGAATCGACGAATGTGAAGCCGACGGGCGGTGGCCGCCTCGCCCGGGTGGCGTCATCCGGCGACGGTGGCGCGGGCGACGAAACTCGAGGTGGCGTGGCTGAGCACGCCGGACAGCCAGATGCCGACGTCGACCAGACGGTCCAGGTCGATGCCGGTGTCCATGCCCATGCCCTGGAGCATGTACACCACGTCCTCGCTGGCGACGTTGCCGGTGGCGCCGCGGGCGTAGGGGCAGCCGCCGGCGCCGGACACGGAGCTGTCGACCACGCGCACGCCGGCGTCCAGGCAGGCCAGGATGTTGGCCAGCGCCTGCCCGTAGGTATTGTGGAAATGCACGGCCAGCGCCGGCATGGGAACCTCGGACGCGACCGCCTCGAGCATGGCGCGCGCCTTGGCCGGGGTACCCACGCCGATGGTGTCGCCCAGGGAAATCTCGTGGCAGCCCAGGTCATGCAGGCGCCGCGCCACGTGCACCACGTCGCGTACCGGCACTTCGCCCTGGTAGGGGCAGCCGAGCACGGTGGATATGTAGCCGCGCACGCGCACGCCGTCGGCCTTGGCGCGTTCCATCACCGGCTCGAAGCGCTCGATGGATTCCTCGATGGTGGCGTTGATGTTCTTGCGGTTGAAGGCCTCGCTGGCGGCGGTGAACACGGCGATTTCCTCGGCACCCACGGCGCGCGCGCGTTCGTAGCCCTGCAGGTTGGGCACGAGCACGGGGTAGTCCACGCCCGGCTGCCGGTCGATGCGGGTATAGACCTCTTCGGCGTCGGCCAGTTGCGGGATCCAGGCCGGGTTGACGAAGCTGGTGGCCTCGATGGTTTTCAGGCCGGTGCGCGAGAGCCGGTTGATCAGCTCGATCTTGGTGGCCGGCGGCACGATGGCACGTTCGTTCTGCAGGCCGTCACGCGGGCCGACCTCGACGATGCGGACGAAGTTGGAAGACATGCGTGCTCCGTGGCAGTTCGCGCAGGCATGATATCGCCAGCACGCAAAACGTGCTTGGCACGAAGGGCACGCGCCTTGGCATTTTCGGATGCGCGCGGGCGTTGCTCAGGCGTCGGCGAAATGCACCAGCACGCTGTCGGCTTCGACGAAGTCGCCTTCGCCGGCGCCGATGCTTTCGATGCTGCCGGCGCGCGGCGCCTTCAGGGCCAGTTCCATTTTCATGGCCTCCATGATGACCAGTTCCTGGCCTTCTTCGACCTCGTCCCCCGGCTTGGCCTTGACCAGCACGATGCGCCCCGGCATGGGCGCCAGGATGCGGTCGCCGCCGGCAGCGGCGTCGTCCTCCCAGGTGTAGGCGGCGGCGCGCACGAAGCGGTGCCGCCAGCCGTCGGCATCGTGCACGGTGACATGATCGCCGGTGATGCCGGCGCGCAGGCGCAGCGCGGTACCGTCGAACCGGGCCTGCAGCCAGCCATGGTGGAGACATGCATCCTGTACGCCGGTTTCGCGGCCGTCGAGCGTCAGGCGATAGTCGCCGCCCGCTCCCCGGGCATCGATCACGTGGCGGGCGTCGCCGTGGTCCAGGGCGATGGTGCGTCGGCCGGCGCGCCCCACGCGCCAGGCGTCGGCACGCGCCCACGGGGAATGCGGGTCGGTGTCGTGGGCCCGGGCGCGCGCGGTCCGTTCGTCGTCGAGCAGCGCGGCGCAGGCGGCGGCCAGCAAGGCTTGCTCCGGTACCGGTCTGCTGCCCTCGAGGAACGCGTCCAGATGCCGGTCCAGGTATCCGGTGTCGATCTCGCCGCCGGTCAGGATCGGGTGGCGGACCAGGCGTTCGAGAAAGGCGATATTGGATTTGGGACCGATGATTTCGCATTCGGCCAGCGCCTCGCGCATGCGCTGCAATGCCTGCGTGCGGTCGGCGTCGTGCACGATCAGCTTGGCGATCATGGGGTCGTAGAAAATGCTGACCGTGTCGCCCTCGACCACGCCGCCGTCCAGGCGCACGTGCGGCGAGGGTTTCGGCAGGCGCAGAGTTTCCAGCTTGCCGGACCCAGGCAGGAAATGGCGCTCGGGGTCCTCCGCGTACAGGCGCACTTCGATGGCGTGGCCACAGGCACGGATGTCCTTCTGTTCGAGCGGCAAGGGCTGGCCGTCGGCCACACGCAGCTGCCATTCGACCAGGTCCAGGCCTGTGGTCATTTCGGTGACCGGGTGCTCGACCTGCAGGCGCGTGTTCATTTCCATGAAGAAGAATTCGCCGTCCGCGCCGACGATGAATTCGACCGTGCCGGCGCCGACGTAGTCCACGGCCCGGGCCGCCGCCACCGCGGCCGCGCCCATGGCCTTGCGGCGCCCGGGCGTCAGGAAGGGCGAGGGCGTTTCCTCGAGCACCTTCTGGAAGCGGCGCTGCGCGGAACACTCGCGCTCGTTGAGGTGGACGGTATTGCCATGGGTGTCGCCGAAGATCTGGAATTCGATGTGGCGCGGGTGCTCGACATAGCGTTCCAGGATGACGCGCGAATCGCCGAAGGCCCCCTGGGCCTCGCGTTGCGCGGAGGCCAGCGCGTCGGCGAAATCCTTTTCCTCGCGCACGATGCGCATGCCCTTGCCGC
>CAZMMO010000028.1:0-12964 GCA_964567365.1 uncultured Rhodanobacteraceae bacterium
GCCACTCTCGTTTCTCACTCCTCTTCACTCACTCCTCGCTTACTGATGCCGATGGCGACCGACGCACTTGTGCTTGTCGGGCCACAGGGCTTCGCTGAGGTTGTAGGCGGCGTTGACCAGGGCGATGTGCGAGAACGCCTGCGGGAAGTTGCCCACCTGGCGTTTTGCCTTGACGTCGTATTCCTCCGACAGCAGGCCGACGTCGTTGCGCAAGGCCAGCAGGCGCTCGAACAGCTTGCGTGCCTCGTCCAGGCGGCCTTGCAGGGTCATGCACTCGACCAGCCAGAAACTGCAGGCCAGGAACACGCCTTCGTCTCCGCTCAGGCCGTCCACCGAGGAAGCCGTGTCGTAACGGCGCACGAAGCCGTCCGTGGTCAGGCGCTTCTCGATGGCGTCGATGGTGCCGCGCACGCGCTCGTCGTCGGCCGGCAGAAACCCGACCAGCGGGATGTGCAGCAGACTGGCATCCAGCTCCGTCTCGGCACCGTAGTACTGCATGAAGCTGCCCTGTTGCGCATTGAAGGCGTGCTTGCAGACGTCCTCGTGCACCGCGCGGCGCACGTCGCGCCAATGGTCCACCGGCCCGTCGAGCCCGAATTCCTCCGCGCTGCGGATCATGCGGTCAAACGCCACCCACACCATCAGCTTGGAATAAGTGAAGTGGCGGCGCGGGCCGCGGATTTCCCAGATGCCCTCGTCGGGTTGCTTCCAGATCGATTCCAGGTGCTTGACCAGCATGCATTGCAGGCTCCATCCCGCCTTTTCCACGCCCAGGCCATGGCGGCGTCCGTGGTGCAGGGCGTCCATCACTTCGCCGTACACATCCAGTTGCAACTGGTCGCTGGCGGCGTTGCCGACGCGTACCGGCGCGCTGGCTTCGTAGCCCGGCAGCCACGGCAACTCGTATTCGCTCAGGCGCCGTTCGCCGCCCAGCCCGTACATGATGCGCAACTGCGCCGGATCGCCGGCCACGGCGCGCAGCAGCCACTCGCGCCAGGCCGCCGCCTCGTCGGTATAGTTGGCCTCGATCAGGGCAAACAGGGTCAGCGTGGCATCACGCAGCCAGCAATAGCGATAGTCCCAGTTGCGTGCGCCGCCCAATTGTTCGGGCAACGAGGTGGTGCCCGCCGCGACGATGCCGCCGGTGTCGCGGTGGGTCAACGCCTTCAGCGTGACCAGCGAGCGCCGGACGGCGTCGGTCCACGGACCGGCCTCGCGGCAGCGCCCCGACCAGGCCGTGCCTTCGCGAACGTTGCGCTCGATCAGCGCCTCGACGTCGGGCGACGGCGGCGCCTGCTTCCATGACGGTACCCAGGTCAGGGCAAACGGGATTTTCTCGCCCTGTCCCACGCGGAAATCGGCCTGGGTGGTGAGGTCCTTGCCCTGCAGCTCGACGGGGGTGGCCAGCACCACGCGGTCGGGCCCGGCAACGGCCTGCAGGCGCCCGTCCTCGGTGCGCGTCACCCAGGGAATCACGCGGCCGTAGCCGAAGCGCAGGCACAGCTGCATGTGCATGGGTACCTGCCCTTCGAGGCCTTCGACCAGACGCAGCACTTCGACCCTTTCGTCGGCATACGCGTGCATGCAGTCGATGATCCTGACCCGGCCGTCGGCACACTGGAATTCGGTTTCCAGCACCAGCGTGCCGTCGCGGTAACGGCGTTCGGTGCGCGCATCGGCATCGGCAGGAGCGATTTGCCAGTGGCCATTGCCGGCGTCGCCGAGCAAGGCGGCAAAACACGCATCGGAATCGAATCTTGGCAAGCACAACCAGTCGATGGATGCGTTGCGGCAGACCAGGGCCATGGTTTCGGCATTGCCGATGACGGCGTAATCCTCGATGCGTGCCATGCGCGTACCTCGTGGTCGGGAAGGAATCAGTGCTCGTGGCCGCCGGCGTCATGCACGTGGCCGTGGTTCAACTCTTCCTCGGTGGCTGCGCGCACGCCGGTCACCTCGATGTCGAAATGCAGGGTTTGTCCGGCCAGAGGATGGTTGCCGTCCACGCGGACCTGGTCCCCGTCGACCGCGACCACCGTCACCAGGCTGGGGCCCTGGGGTCCATTGGCCTGGAACTGCATGCCCGGCTCGACCTCCGGCACGCCCTGGAAAGCCTGCCTGGACACGGTCTGCACCAGTTCGTCGTGATGCGGGCCATAGCCCTCCTCGGGGACCACTTCCACCTGGAAGGCGTCACCCGTCTGGCGTCCGGCCATGGCCTTCTCGAGGCCGGGCACGATGTTGCCCGCGCCATGCAGGTACGCCAGCGGCTCGCGCCCGCGCGAACTGTCGAGCACTTCGCCCCCGTCGTTGGTCAAGGTGTAATGGAATGAAGCGACGTTGCGGTCTGCAATCTGCATGAAAATTTCCGGAAAAAAGGAATGTCGCCGGCAGGTTGCCGGCACGAGGCTACAAGGCTAGGCGGGTAATCCACGCGATGCAAACCGGCTGCGCGGTTATCATGGCTCCTGATTCCCCGCAGATCCGTTGCCCGCATGCTGTCGCGCCTGTTCGCCGACTGGCGTCATCGCCCCACGCATCGCCGCGTCTGGGCGCTGGCCACGCCGATGATCGTCTCCAACCTGAGCGTGCCGCTGGTGTCGCTGGTCGACAGCACGGTAGCCGGCCACCTCGCGCATGCGGGCCAACTGGCCGCCGTGTCCGTGGGCAGCGCCGTGTTCACCCTGCTGGCATGGATCTGCGGCTTCCTGCGCATGGGCACCACCGGTTTTGCCGCCCAGGCCAGCGGCCGCGGCGACGGCGACGTATTGCGCCGCGTGCTGCTGCAATCGCTGCTGCTGGCCGCGGCGATGGCACTGGGCATGCTGGTGCTGACCTGGCCCTTGCTGCCCTTCGTGCTGGACATCATGAAGCCGTCCGCGACGCTGGATGCGCTGGCACTCGGCTACCTGCATCTGCGCCTGCTGGCCTTGCCCGCGGCGCTGGCCAACTTCGCCCTGGCCGGCTGGCTGCTCGGCGCGCAGAACGCCCGCGCGGCGCTGGGCATGCTGCTGGCGACCAACCTGGCCAACATCGCGCTCAACCTGCTGTTCGTGTTCGGCTTCGGATGGGCGGTCGACGGCATCGCCCTGGCATCGGTGGGTGGCGCGTGGTGCGGCACTTTGTACGGGCTGGTCTGCGTGAAACGCGAGCTGGCAAGACACGCCGGGCGCATGGACTGGGACGGCCTGCGTGGCTGGCGTCACTGGCGTCCGCTGCTGGCCGTCAACCGCGACATCTTCCTGCGCAGCCTGGCTCTGCAGGGAGTCTTTTTCGCCGTGACGGTGCTGGGCACCCGCCTGGGCAGCGACGTCGTCGCCGCCAATACCCTGCTGCTGAACGGGTTGATGCTGGTCTCGTTCGCGCTGGACGGCCTGGCCAACGCGGTCGAGGCCATGAGCGGCCACGCCATCGGTGCGCGCGACGGCACCGCCCTGCGCCGCGCGCTCACCGTCGCCGGCGGCTGGTCGCTGCTGGGGAGCCTGGCCTTCGCGCTGGCGTTCTGGCTGGGCGGGCACCTGTTCGTCGACCTGCAGACCGACATGGCCAGCGTCCGCGCCACCGCCTACGCCTGCCTGCCCTGGCTCGCCGTGTTGCCGCTGGTGGCCGTGTGGAGCTATCTGCTCGACGGCCTGTTCGTCGGCGCCACGCGCGGGCGCGAGATGCGCGACAGCATGCTCGCCGGCGCCATCTGCTTCGCCCTGTTGGCGTGGCTGCTGCACCCGCTGCGCAACCAGGGCCTGTGGATGGCGTTCCTCGGCTTCATGGCCATGCGCGCCATCGGCATGGCATGGCTGGCGCGATGCATCCATCGACGCGGCGGCTGGGTGCACTCAAGCGCTTGATGGACGTCCAAATGGCATCGTCGTGACGCACATTTTTTTTGCTGCTACTGTCGCTGGATGAAGAAGAAATTCCGCCTCCCCCGCCAACACCACCTGCTGACCCTCGGCATCGCCTCCTGCCTGCTGGCCGCCGCCGGCATGACCGGATGTGCCAGCGCCGTGCCCGCGCGTCCTTCCGTATCGACCCCGCCCCCGCCAGCACAGGTCGCATCTGCGCCCGCGCCGACGCGGCCGCCGGCGGCACCCGCAACGCAAGCAGCTCCGACCACGCCGGCATCCGCATCCGCCAACCGGCTCGCCGAACGCATCGACGCCTACATCTCGCAATCCCGCTTCGACCCCGCCCAATGGGCCATCAACATCGTGTCCCCGGAAACCGGCCGCGTCCTGTACGCACACAATGCCGGCAAGCTGACCACGCCCGCGTCCAACACCAAGCTCTACACCGCGGCCCTGGCCCTGTCGACGCTGGGCAGCCAGTACCGCATCCGCACTTCGCTGTATGCCACGGCCGCCCCGCGTGCCGGTAGCATCGACGGCGACCTGATCCTCTATGGGCGCGGCGATCCCACGCTGGGCAACGGCACCGACACGCAGACCCCCACCGGCTGGGCCGACGACTTCGCTCAGGCCCTGGCCGACCGGGGCGTCACGCGGATCCGCGGCGCCATCGTGGCCGACGACACCTTTTTCACCGGCCCGATCATCCCGCCCGGCTGGGAGGCCCGCGATCTGCAGCTGACCTACTCGGCCCCGCCTTCGGCGCTGACCGTGGAGGACAATTCGTTCACCCTCGACGTCGGCCCGCAGAACGGCCTGTGCTGCACGGTCGACACCACGCCGGCCAAGGTCGGCGTCGACATCGTCAACCTGGCCCAGACCGACCCTTCCGCCGACGCCCGGGACCTGGGCATCTACATGCCGCCGGGCAGCGACCAACTGTACGTCTACGGCGCCATGCGCCCGCACGCCAAGGACCGCCACCTCAACCTGTCCGTGCCCGACCCGGCGCGAATGGCGGGCGAGCTGCTGCTCGAGGCCCTGGCACGCCAGGGCATCCGCGTCGACGGTGGCGTGCGCACCCTGCACTGGCCGCGCAGCGACGATGCGATCGGCGCGCCGGGAACCGTCGAAATCGCGCACGTGGATTCCCCGCCGCTGGCCGAGATTGTCCGCCAGACGCTGAAGCACTCGAACAACCTCTACGCCCAGTTGCTGCTGTTGCAGACGGGCCACCGCTTCGAACAGCAAGGCGGCGCTTGTCCCGGCCGCCGGCGGCCCCCACGCACGACGCTGGGCTGGGGAATCTGCGCCATGCGCGGCATGATCAAGCGCGTCGGCATCGACCCGCGCCAGGTGCTGATCGAGGAAGGCAGCGGGCTCTCGCACAAGGACCTGGTCTCGCCGCTGGCCACGACCACGCTGCTGACCTGGGCCGCGCAGCAACCCTTTTTCGCCGCCTACCGCAACGCATTGCCGATCGCGGGCATCGACGGCACCTTGGAATGGCGCATGCGCCATACGGCCGCCCGCGGCAACCTGCGCGCCAAGACCGGCACGCTGCGTTACACCTACACGCTTTCAGGTTATGTCACCACCGCGTCCGGCACGCCGCTGGTGTTTTCCCTGATGCTGGACGACTACGCGCGCCCCACCAACGCCAGCGGCCATTACACCGCCCCCTCGCCGCGGCACGACCTGGACGTGATCGCGGAAATGCTCGCGGATCTCGGCAAGCCGGCGGCGGATCACTGACCGCCGTGGACCGGCAAGAAAAAGGCCGGACGGAAACCCGTCCGGCCTTCATCTTTCCGGTCGCGAGACCGGCCAGGGCTTATTCAGCGCGCACCTGGTCGGCCTGCGGGCCCTTCTGGCCGTCGACCACGACGAAGGTCACCTGCTGGCCTTCGCTGAGCGTGCGAAAACCCGTGCCTTCGATGGAACGAAAATGCACGAACAGGTCGGGCCCGTTGGCCTGGGTGATGAAACCGAAGCCCTTGGCTTCGTTGAACCATTTGACGGTACCGGTTTGACGATCCGACATATTGGGAGTCCTCTGAAATGAAAAATACCGCGACGCAGGACATCCACGTCGGGACTGGGATTGCAAGGAACTGGTAAATCTGGATGTAGCCGATGTCGGGGAGTCCCATGGAACCGCCGCATCAGGTCACGATTCACGGCGACCACGCAAGCACAGGCGGCGTATTGTACAGGTATTGCCGGCTCGGCAATATCACCGTTTTCACACCCCCCTACCGCCGCTCCACGTGCATTCACAAAAAATACGGGTGCAACAGCCGCTCGAAAAACCATCCGATCACCCCCGGCCGCATCGCCACCATGAACAATACGCCGTAGGCGGCGCCCCACAGGTGCGCGCTGTGGTTGATGTTGTCCGACCCGCGGCGTCCCATGTAGAAGCTGTAGCCCACGTAGAGGACGGCATACAGCACCGCCGGCAGCGGAAAGAAAAACACGAAGATCAGCGCCCATGGCTGAATCAGGATGAACGCGAACAACACCGCCGATACGGCCCCGGACGCCCCCAGGCTGGCATACCCCGCATCGTCGCGATGACGCAGATAGCTGGGCAGGATCGACACCAGCAACCCGCCCGCATAGAACAGCACGAACCATGGCCCGCCCAGATAACGGGCAAAAAACGGTTCCATCAGGCGGCCGAAGAAAAACAGCGTCAACATGTTGAACAGCAGATGCTGCAGGTCCGCGTGCACCAGCCCGCAGGTCAGCAGGCGCCAGTATTCGTGCCGGCGGGTGACCGCCGGGGGCCACAGCACCAGCCGTTGCGCCAGTGGCGGGCGGCGAAAGGCCAGGAACGACACCACGCAGGTAACGGCGATGATCAACAAGGTGTAGGACATGGCGCCTGGAGGTTTCGCGGACGGACCGGCGACTGTACCAAACAACAGGCCGTCCGCCCCACATGGCGTTTGCTCATGCACCGCCCGGACTTCCAGGGCCATGCTCATTATCATTCGCCTTCCGGGCGAGGCACGTGCCCGGCCCCCTCCCCATCCAGGTTCCGCCCATGAGTCCGCTTCGTTTCCTGCAACTGGACGTCTTCCCCGCCAGCCTCGGTGGTGGCAACCCGCTGGGCGTGGTGTTCGGGGCGGCACGGTGGGACACCGCGCAAATGCAGCATTTCGCCCGTTGGACGCGGCTGGTGGAAACCACCTTCGTGCTGCCCCCGCAGCATCCGCAGGCGAGCTACCGGGTACGCATCTTCACGCCATACAAGGAGATTCCGTTTGCCGGCCACCCCAGCATCGGCAGTGCGTACGCCGTGCTGGAAACCGGCCTGGCGCAACCGCGACACGACCAGTTGCTGCAGGAATGCAACGCCGGGCTGTTGCCGGTGCAGGTGCACGGATCCGGCCGGGAGCGCGAACTGCTCATCCGCACGCCCCCGGCACGCATCACACGGGAACGCAAAGAGGCACGCGATGCGCTGACGCCGATCCTGCGCGACCAGCCGCTGGGTGCGCTGGGCTGCGCCCTGGTCGAGGGCGGGCGGAGCTGGTGGCTGGCCGAACTGGCCGACGAGACACAACTGCGCGGCTGGCATCCCGACCACGACACCCTCGCCGGGCTGGCCCGGTCCAGCCGGAGCATGGGCCTGTGCACGTTTGCCCGCAGCCACGACGACGGATATCAGCTGGCCGTCCGCGCCTTCCCGGCCGGCGCCAACATCGTCGAGGACCCGGCCTCCGGCGCGGCCAACGGCCTGATCGCGGCCTGGATTTCCCAGCGCGAACCCGGCGGTGCCCTGGCACACGGCTACCGCGTGAGCCAGGGCCGCGAAATCGGGCACGATGCGCGCCTCGTAACCCGCATCGATGCCGATGGACAGGTCTGGGTCGGCGGAGGCACCCGCATCATCCTCGACGGGCGGCTCGACTGGCCCGCTGGCGGGGCATCCAGCCCGCATGCGTCGTGATGCGCCGCGATGCGCCGGGGCTGCCGGCCATGTCGCCACAGGCCACGCCGCCACAAGTCAGCCTTTGTGCATCGGCGCTGGCCCACAATGCTGCACGCAACCCATGCGGGAGAACATCCATGCGCCTGCGCCTGACCACCTTGTCCCTGTGCATGCTTGCCCTGGCCGGGTGCCAGACCACGGGCGGCATCCACGAGCCCTCCACGACCGCGCCGCCGACCGCGCCCGGCGCGCCCGTTCCGCCGGTTTCCCCTTGGCAACAGGCCCGTGAAAGGGGCATGATCTTCCGCGCCACGGGCAAGGACCCGGGCTGGAGCGTAGAAGTGCAGAAAAGCCGCAATCCCACCCTGTTCGTGGTTCTGGACGACAGCCAGCGCCACCTGCAGGTTCCGCAGGCCACGCCGTTCAGCGACCCGAAAACGGGTACGGCCGGCTTCCGCGGCAGCGCCGAAGACGGAACCCCGGTGGAGTTGCTCATTCACCGTGGCCAATGCGCAAGCGACATGAGCGGGCAGAAACGGGAAGCCTCGGCGGAACTGGACATCGGCGCCCGGCAATACAAGGGATGCGGCCGGTTCCTCTTCCAGCAGCCGTGACGAAACATTCCCGCGAAGAGCCGGAACCCCAAAAGAAAAACGCCCGGAGTGATTGACCACTCCGGGCGTTTGCATGCCTGGCTGCAATCGCGTCAGCTGCCGGCGCTGGTGCCGGTTCCGGTATTGGCGCCGGTCCCGGCAAAATCGATGACCAGCGACACGCGGCGGTTGACCTCGCCGGCGGCACCGGTGGCACCCGGATCCACCTGGCGATTGGTGGCCTCGCCATAGCTGACCGCGCGCACCTGGCTGGCGGCCATGCCGTCCTGGTTGACCAGGTAGTCACGCACGGCCTGGGCGCGCTCCTTGCCCAGACGCTTGTTGTAGGCGGTCGAGCCGGAAGGATCGGTGAACCCTTCCACGGTCACCAGGGCATCGGAATGGTGATCGCTCATGACCTTGGCAAAATCATCCAGCATGGCCTTGTCCTGGTCCTGCAGGGTGGCCTTGTCGACCGCAAAGTGCGCCACCGTGTCCACGCGGATGCGGCCCTGCATGGCCGTGATCTGCGCGTCGTACTTGGCAAAATGCTGCTTCATGTCCTGCGACAGCGAGTTGATCTGCTGCTGCAGGTTCTGGTCGGTGCTCTGAAGCTGCGATATGGCGGCCTGGAAGTCCTTCTGCTTGACGTAGTTGGAACAACCGGCGAACGCCACCACGGCCGTCATGCCAACGGCAAGACAAAGTGATTTGTACATCGTGCTGGTCATGCAGCAACCTCCTTGGGAGACAGGAAAGTCATGCCGCACGGCAGCGCACGTACGGACACGACACATGCGGGTCTAACGCTGCATCGGTTACCCTAGCGCAGAATGGCCGCTTTTGGCCGGAGCCGGGACGGCACGATTGCTGTCTCGTTCAGGTTCGGTCCATCTCCGCCCACGCGCGACCCGGCCGTGGCGAGGCCGTCCCCGCTGCGCCAGCCGCCCTCAGCGATAGTCCTGATAGGACTTTTCCTCGACCAGGGTCGACCCCAGTTTGAGGTTGATGGCGCGCTTGACCGCCGCACGCTCGTCATTGCGTACATAGACCGAACGCGCCAGCTCGATGAACTGGTCGTCGAAGGATTTTGCCTTTTCCTTCCTACGGATATGGTCCTCGATATCCCACAGCGCCTCGTTCACGGCCTTCAGTTGCGCACGTTCCCCGCCAATGTCGTGCGAGGATGCCTCGTGCGCCTGCCAGGTCGATTCCAGCAATTCCAGCTCGCGGCGCACGTTGGCCACCTTGGATGCATCGTCGATCCGGGCGATCTTGATTTCCAGGATAGTGATCTTGTCGATCAACTCGCCGAAGGACACCGGTACTTGGATCTGGTTCATGCGGGCAATCCGTTGGAAGGGTGGCACAAGGATAACGGGGAAGCGGCTTCCGTCGTGACAGGTGCTTGCCGATGTCCCACGGGTTTCCCGCAGGGGACAGCCCTCCGGCGACGGCCCGATCTTGCGCGAGGCATCGGACCATCGCCAGCAGGGCCGGCTCCTACGTCCGTGGTCATGCCGCGGTTGTGTGAAAGAGGGAGATTCCTTCGCGGAGAGATGGGTATTGCGCAAGCTTTGGGGATCGGGATTGCCCACCTATCCCCGGGGTTCGCCCCCCGCTACGCTCCGGGGCCCGCCTGCGGCGGTCCTATTTTGTTCCCGACAAAATTGTCGGACCGGAGGGATTGTCCACAACTTTCTCCGCCAGATACCAAAAAACGCCCGACCGGGCGTTTTTTGGTATCTGGCGGAGAGAGAGGGATTCGAACCCTCGAGAAGGTGATTAACCCTCTACTCCCTTAGCAGGGGAGCCCCTTCAGCCACTCGGGCATCTCTCCGGTGATTCGGTCCCACACAAGGACGCGGCCGCACAGAATAGCGGCAGCCATGGCGGGCGTCAAAACCTCAATCGTGCTTGTCCGCGTCGCCCGGAGTTTCCACTGCATCCGCGCCGGGAGCATCCGTCCCTCCGCCCTCGTGCTCGCGCTTGATGCGGCGGTAGATTTCCTCGCGGTGCACCGCTACATCCTTCGGTGCATTGATGCCGATGCGTACCTGGTTGCCTTTCACGCCAAGAACGGTGACGGTCACCTCGTCACCGATCATCAGGGTTTCCCCGACACGTCGGGTCAAAATCAACATTGTCCTTGCTCCTGAAATTGCTGTAACGGCCGGCTGGCACGCGCTCCCCCTCACCCCGGACGGACCGCATGCCGACCCCGATCGCGAATCGTTCCGCCCATGCTCGCCATCCAGAACACCCGGGCACGATACTCAACATGTCGACAGACCCACGATAGTAGCGAAGGGCACAACGGATATGCAATGCGATCATGGGCGGAGGAGCCGCCCCATGGCCACCGGCACACGCGATTTCGCTCCCTTCTCCCGAAGTCGGCCGTCACACCCCGAAAGGAAGAGTCTTCGGGCTTGCGAACGCTCGATTACGCGCTTTCTCCCGTCATATGACCCGCCAACCACCCCGGTAGTTCGGCAATCGCCTCGTCGAGGGCGGGCGAATCGACTCCGCCACCCTGGGCCAGGTCCGCGCGTCCGCCGCCCTTGCCGCCGATCCGGGCGGCCACGCGGGCCACGACGGCGCCCGCCTTGATGCGACCGGACGCCACACCGCCCACGCCCGCCACCAGCGAGACCTTGCCCTCGCGGCCGGACGCAAGCAGTACCACGCAATCGGTGAGCTGCTGCTTGAGCCGGTCCACGCTTTCGCGCAGCGCCTTGGCATCCAGACCGTCCACGCGGGCAGCCACCAGCTTGACGCCGTCGATGTCGGTGGCCGCATCGGCCAGGCTGCCGGTGGCCGCATTGGCGGCCCTGGCCTTGAGGCTGTCCAGCTCGCGTTCCAGCTTTTTCTGACGTTCGACGAGTTGCTGCAGCTTGCCGACGACATCCTCGCTCGACACCGCCAACAACCGGCCGACCTCGCCCAGCTGCCGCGCCTGCCCGTCCACATGGGCCAGGGCGGCCGCGCCGGTGACGGCCTCGATGCGGCGCACGCCCGAGGCCACGCCCGACTCGGACACGATGCGGAACAGGCCGATGTCCCCGGTACGCGAGACGTGGGTGCCGCCGCACAACTCGGTGGAAAAGTCGCCCATCCTGAGGACGCGCACCTCGTCACCGTATTTCTCGCCGAACAGGGCCATGGCGCCTGCGGCGATGGCGTCGTCATAGGCCATCTGACGCACCTCGGCGGCCACGTTGCGACGGATTTCGGCATTGACCAGCGCCTCGACACGGGCCAGTTCCCCGGCTTCCACCGGCCGGTCGTGCGAGAAATCGAAGCGCAGGCGATCCGGGGCCACCAGCGAGCCCTTCTGCGTGACATGCTCGCCCAGCACTGCGCGCAACGCGGCATGCAGCAGATGCGTGGCCGAATGGTTGAGCACGATGGCCTGGCGGCGTTCGGCTTCCACGCCGGCGGCAAGCGTGTCGCCCACGCGCAAGGGGCTTTCGCCCTGCCAAACGCCGAAATGGCCGAAGAAGGTGCCGCCCAGCTTGCGCGTGTCGTCCACGCGAAACGTGCCCCGCGGACCGGACAAGGCGCCGGTATCGCCGACCTGGCCGCCCGATTCGGCATAGAACGGCGTGCGGTCGAGAATCACGATGCCCTCGTCGCCATCGGCCAGTTGTTCCAGCGAGCGGCCCTCGCGCACCAGGGCCAGCACCTTGCACGCATCCGCCTCCAGCGCGTCGTAACCGAGAAACCGTGTAGGTGCCAGCCTGCTGGCGACCTCTGCCGGCAGTTGCGACTTGCTCTCGAACTTGCTGGCCGCACGGGCGCGCTCGCGCTGTGCGGCCATGGCCTTCTCGAAACCGGTCATGTCCACGTCCATGCCGCGCTCGCGCGCAATGTCGGCGGTGAGGTCGACCGGAAAACCATAGGTGTCGTACAGGCGGAAGGCGTCCTCGCCGGCAATCGTCTTGCCGCCCTTGCCGACAACCTCGTCGAACAGGCGCATGCCGTGTTCGAGCGTCTCGCCGAAACGCCGCTCCTCGGCGCGCAGGGTTTCCTCGACGAAGGAGCGCTTTTGCGCCAGTTCCGGATAGGGCTCGCCCATCTCGGCCACCAGCGGCGCGACCATTTTCCAGAAGAACTCGCCGTGCACGCCCAGCATCCAGCCGTGGCGCAAGGCGCGGCGGATGATGCGGCGCAGGACGTAGCCCCTGCCCTCGTTGGACGGCAGCACGCCGTCGACGACGAGGAAACTGCAGGCGCGGATGTGGTCGGCGATGACGCGCAGCGACTGGTTGGCCTGGTCCTGCGTGCCGGTCAACTCGGCGGCGGCAGCGATCAGGCGCTGGAACAGGTCGATCTCGTAGTTGGAGTGCACGCCCTGCAGGATCGCGGCCAGACGCTCCAGGCCCATGCCGGTATCCACGCAGGGCGCCGGCAGCGGCTTCATTTCACCGTCGGGCTGGCGGTCGAACTGCATGAACACGAGGTTCCAGATCTCGATGTAGCGGTCGCCGTCTTCCTCCGGCGTGCCGGGCGGGCCGCCGGGCACGTCCGGGCCGTGGTCGTAGAAGATTTCACTGCACGGGCCGCAGGGGCCGGTGTCG
>CAZMMO010000029.1:0-12204 GCA_964567365.1 uncultured Rhodanobacteraceae bacterium
CCAGGCCCACCGGCATGCCGAGCACGCCGATGACGTTCTCGATCATCTTGTCGGCATGCTCGACGTCGAGCTGGTGACGGCCGCTGGACAGGGAGCGGAAATCCTCGCGCGAGAGCAGACCGCGCGTATAAAGCAGGCGTACCCTCTCGCCGACCGAAAGCTTGTAGAAACCCGGGAAGCGCGCCGAATGCGAGGCCTTCTGGCCCGGCCCTTCGATGCTGGACGCCTGTCCGCCGTCGTTCATGCGTACGTTGTCCATGGCTGTCTCCTGTTGCATGAGGTTGTCGATGTCTGCACGTCCAGGCCCTGGGAATCGATGCCGGCGTCCAGTACCTGGAACCCGGCGCCGGCCGCCCGGCGTGCGAATTGGTCAAGCCGACCCGCGTCGGTGGACAGGGCCATGCCCACGTCGCCGCCGCCGGCGCCGCAGGTCTTGTAGGTCACGCCGCAAGCGGTCGCGATGTCCGTCACCCGCCGATGCTCGGCGCAGACGATGTCGATGCCGCTGGCCCCGCCGAGCCCGTCCAGCGCGATGGCGTAGGCGCCGACGGCTTCGAGCATGGCGTCCGCGTCGCCGGCCCGCAATGCCGTGGCGGCCGCCGTGGCGATGCCGTTCAGGGTGCGCATGCGGCGGTCGTATTCCGCCGGCTGGCGTCCGCGCCAATCGGCCAGCCGCGCCAGGGCGTCGCCGGTGGAGGCCGGGTGGCCCGACCAGACGCAGCGGAAGGCCAGCTTCCGCGGCCAGGAGCGGCGCACCGCGTCGGGCCGATGACCGGCTTCGAGCCGGTATTCCAGTACGCCGCCGAGCAGGCTGGTGGCGATGTCCAGGCCGCTGCCCCGTCCGCCCTGCATGTGCCGGTGCATGGCCGACATCGTTGGCATGTCGGGAGCCTTGCGCCCGTCCCGCGCGTGCAGGGCCCCGACCAGGGCCACGGTCAGCGCCGCGCTGGACCCCAGGCCCAGCTTGCCGCGGCCCGGCCCGGCGAAAAAGGCGCGGGTGTCGAGGTCCGCATGAAACGGCGCCGGACCTGTGCCGTGAGCGGCCAGGTATTCGATGACGGAGGTCACCAGCTTCAACCGGTCGGCCACGCGCGCTCCCGTCTCCTGCCAATGCATGCAGGCGTCCACGAGGTCGCCACGGGCATCGCGGATATCCAGGTCGGGGGCATTCACGCAGAATGCGCCGTCGTCGGACAGCCGCACCCGCGCGCGCCGGTCCAGCGCCATTACCACGGCCGGCGCGCCTTCGAGCACGGCATAGTCGCCGGTCACCACCAGCTTGCCCGGGGCGCTGGCCAGGACGTGCATCACGCCACCTCGCATGCGGGAAGGCAACAGGCGCCTTCGCCCAGGTTGCTGCGCATCACGGTATCGACGCCGGGAACCTCGCCAAGCTCGGCGGCCACCCGCCCGGCATCGCCCGGCAGGCACACGGCCTTGACCTGGGGCCCGGCATCCACGGTGAAGAACACGCCCACGCCCTGCTCCCGGCGCAAGGCCTGCACCCGCTGCATGCCGGCCACGGTGGCGGCGTTCCAGTACATCAGGGGCGGACGGCTGGACAGCATGTCCGCGTGCATCTTCAGGCAACTGTGCTCGGCGACGTCGGCCAGCGCCTGGAAATCGCGCGCCCGGATCGCCGCGGCGGCCGTGGCCAGGTCGTCGTCCACCGACGCGATCCAGCGCTCGTGGTACGGCGAGGTGAGCCGGCTGCGCTCCATGCCGTCGCCGGAACCCACCGGCTTGGCCGCCTGCGTGGTAACTGCGATGACCACCTCCAGGGGCCAGTCCGAAGCCGGCAGCAGGGGCTCGGCACAGGCATCCTCGCCGTCGGCACGCTCCCCCGCACGCATCAGGACGAAGCCACCGAACAGCGACCGTGCCGCCGAACCGGACCCGCGCCGCGCCACCGCCGAAAGGTACCGCCGGTCCAGGGGCAGGCCCAAGGCCTCGCCGGCCGCCACCACCAGGGCCGCGAAGCCCGATGCCGAGGAAGCCAGCCCGGCGGCCGTGGGAAAGTTGTTGTGCGTCTCCACGCGCGCCCGGCATGCCGTACCCGCGCGCTGGCGCAGCAGGTCCAGGCATGCGCTCGCACGCTCCAGCGTCCGCGCGTGCGGCGCACCGTTCAGGAGCAGGATGTCGTGGGGCAGGTCCGGGTCGAACTCCACCTGCGTGCGCGTCCACAACGAGGCCAGGGTGACGGACAACGAGCCGGCGGCAGGCAGGTTCAACGCCGTGTCGCGTTTGCCCCAGTACTTGATGAGCGCGATGTTCGGCTGGGCTCGCGCAATCGCTTTCATCCAGGCTCCCTTGGCCGGTGTGGAGGAGGCCGACTGTCACCTTTCCAGCATACGCTGCAAGCGTCGACAAAACTGAATGCCTGATAAGCCCTTTCTGCGCAGATCAAGCAAAAACAAGTACATGGAGCCGCCTTTTCACAGCCCCTGCGCAGTGCGCGCGGTGGAAAAGGCTGCCGAATGCCTCGAAAAATCGTGCTTTCGCTCGTCCTTCCCGCGCAAGCCGGAACCCATTGTCCCCCTGCATGAGAGCAACGTGGATTCCGGCTTGCGCGGGAAGGACGAATAAGGGGGTGTCGAAGTTCCCTTTCCGCATGATTTTACCCGATCCATGCACAATCACGAATAACCGTTCTCGTCGAACCAGCGCACGGCGTCGGCCAGGGCCTCGCGCGCCGGACGCGGCCGGTAGCCCAGTTCGTCCGCGGCACGCCGGTGCGAGAAATACATGTGCTTGTGCGCCAGCCTGGCACCGGCCACCGTCAGGGAAGGCTCGCGCCGGACAACGCGCGCCCAGGCCTCGGCCGCGTACGCCGCCGGCAGCACCGCCGCATGGGGGATCCGCAGCCACGGGCGACGGCGCCCGGTGAGGTCGGCCACCAGGGCGAGAATGTCGCGCAAGGGCAGGTTTTCTCCTCCCAGGATGTAATGTCGCCCCGGGGCACCCCGTTCATAGGCCAGGCGATGGCCCACGGCCACGTCGTCCACGTGCACGATGTCCAGGCCCGTATCCACATAGGCCGGCATGCGCCCGCGGGCAGCGTCGAGCACCATGCGCCCGGTCGGGGTCGGCTTGATGTCGCGCGGCCCCACCGGCGCCGCCGGATGCACTGTGACCACCTCCAGCGGCAATTCCCCGGCCAGGGCATCCACGGCCTGGCCGGCAAGGAATTTGGAGCGCTTGTAGTGGCCGATCATGTCCTCCAGCGATACCGGGACCTCCTCGTCCGACGGCGCACTGTCGGCATGCAGCCCCAGCGTGGCCACGCTGCTGGTGTACACGACACGCGCCACGCCGGCCTGTTGCGCCGCCCGCAGGACGTGCCGGCTGCCCTCGACGTTGCTGGCATACATGGCCTCCACGGTGGCGGCATCCGGCGTCCACAGGCGATAGTCGGCGGCCACGTGGAACACGCCCCGGCAACCGTCCATGGCGCGGCGCAGCGAGTCCGGATCGCGCAGGTCCCCGGTCGCGCGTTCGGCGTCCAGCCCTTCCAGGTTGTCCCGTCGGCTCTGCTCGCGCAGCAGGACGCGCACCCGGTAGCCGGACCGCACCAACTCGCGCGCCACGGCCGAGCCGACGAAACCGGTCGCCCCGGTCACCAGCACGCGTTCCTTCCCGGCGTTCACGAGGACAGCACCACGGCGGCGCGGCGCAGGCCGGCGCGGGCGGCGGCGAAGTCGCCGCGCATCCGACCCAGGGCCCGCCAGGCACGCGGCCCGCGCACCAGGACCGCGACCAGCGCGATCGGCCGCACGCCGCCATCCGGACGCAGCAGACGGGAGGCAAACGCCGGTAGGGCCCGGTCCCGCGGATCGCTGACGGCCTTCAGCGCCGCAAACGGCACGCCGGCATCCGCGGCCACCCGCGCCACGGCGGCCGCCTCCATGTCCACGGCCACGCAGCCGCGCCCGGCCAGACGCCGTTTCGCGGCCACGTCGGCCACGACGCCGGCATGGCTCCACAATGTGCCGGCGCACGCCCGCAGGTTTGTCTTTTCCAGGGCATGCGCCAGAAATTCGCGCCAGCGGGCATCCACGCACACCTCGCCGTTCTCGCAGGCAACACCGGTGGCGAGCACCAGGTCGCCCGGCTGCAGCGCCGGTTGCAGGCCGCCGGCCACGCCCCAACTGAGCAGCGCGCCGGCACCATCGGCCAGCAGGGTCGTGGCGGCACGGCCCGCCTGCCGCGCGCCCGGTCCGGACACGATCACGCGCAAGCCACCGACCCGCTCGACCCGGCCCGGCACCGCATGGCCCGCACCCAGCGTGGCGGCTTCCGCGCGCAGCGCCACCACCACGCCGACCTCATCATGCACGGTCATGCGCCGCCCGCGGCGCGGACGCGGCGGTACCGGGCCAAGGCCCAGTACGGAAAGTAATGGCTGTAGCCGTGGTACCTGAGATAGAACACGCGCGGGAACCCGGGAGCGTTGAAGCCCGCGTCATGCCAGCGGCCGTCCGCTTCCTGCGTGCGCAGCAGCCAGTCGATGCCCCGCTCCACCGCCGCATCGCCGCTCCCTTCGCCGCCGGCCATCAGTCCCAGCAGCGCCCAGGCCGTCTGCGCGGCGTTGCTGCGGATGTCGGTCCCGGCCAGGGCGGGATCCAGATAGCTGTCGTTGGTTTCGCCCCAGCCCCCGTCTTCGCGCTGGCGGGACCGCAGCCATGCCATGCCGCGCTGCACGGCGGGATCGTCCGCACCTACGCCGGCGGCGGCCAGGGCCATCAGCGCCGACCAGGTGCCGTAGAGGTGATTGGTGCCCCAGCGGCCGAACCAACTGCCCTCGGCGGTCTGCTCGCGGCGCAGGAAATCCAGCACCCGCTCGCGCGCCTGCCGGTCCTGCGGGCGCTGCAATTGCGCCAGCAGGGTCAGCACCCGGGCGCTGACGTCGCTGGTGGGCGGATCGAGCAGGGCGCCGTGGTCGGCAAAGGGGATGCTGTTGAGCCAGTCGTGGTTGTTGTCCGCGTCGAACGCGGCAAAGCCGCCGTTGGTCGACTGCATACCCACCAGCCAATCGGCCGCGCGGCGGATGGAGGTGGCATGGGCCTCGCGGTGGTTGGACCGGTGCATGGCCCAGGCCATGACGGCGGTGTCGTCGAGATCCGGATACGCTGCGTTGCGGTACTGGAAAGCCCAGCCTCCGCCGGGCAGATGCGGGTGGGTCATCCGCCAGTCGCCATCCTCATCCAGCAATTGCCGCCCCCGCAGCCACCGCAGCGCGCGCTCCAGCGCCTGGTCCACCTCGGGCCGTTGCCTGCCGCGCAGGTCCTCCTGCAGGGCCAGGCAGCTCAGGCCGGTGTCCCACACCGGAGAAACGCAGGGCTGGCAATAGGCCTCGTCATCGTGCACCACCAGCAGATTGCGCACGGACTGCCGGGCCTCGCGCAACGGCGACTGGTCGTCGCGGTAGCCGAACAGGGCCAGGGCCTCGCAGGCGTTGACCATGGCCGGGAAGATCGCGCCCAGTCCGTCTTCTCCATTCAAACGCGCCAATATCCATTGTTCGGCCTGCTTGAGCGCGTGCCGGCGCAGGCTCCGCGGAACGTGCGGTTCGATACCGTGGGCCAGCTTGTCCAGGATCAGGAACAGGCGCCCCAGCCCCGACTTCGACGAAGAACCGAAATAACGCTTTTCGCGTTCCGGCGGCACCGTGAACAACTCGCGCACATGCACATCCAGGGGGTTGGCGGCGCGCGGCTTGAGGCTGCACAGCACGGCCAGCGGCACCATCACGGTACGCGACCAGTACGACACCTTGAGCAGTTCGATGGGTGACCAGCGCGGCAGCAGCACGAACTCTACCGGCACCACCGGCACACCGCGCCAGGGCAACTCGCCGAACAGGGCCAGGGCGATGCGCGTAAACACGTTGCAACGAGCCGCGCCGCCACGCGCCAGGATGGCCTCGCGCGCCCGGCGCATGTGTTCGGCATCCACCTCGTCGCCGATCAACTTCAACGCGAAATAGGCCTTGACGCTGCAACTGATGTCCATGGCGCCGGACTCGTACAGCGGCCAGCCGCCGTCGGCTCCCTGGTGGCGGCGCAGGTAGCGGCCGATCCCGGCCTCGATCTCCGGCTCGCGTTCGCCGAAATAGTGCAGCATCAGCACGTATTCGGCCGGGATGGTGCAATCGGCTTCCAGTTCCTGGCACCAGTGCCCGTCGTCGTGCTGGATGGCGAGCAGGGCCCGACGGGTGGCATCGATGGCGTCTTCCAGGCGCTCCTCGTCGGCCCCGCCCACGGCGCCGCGGAAACTCGTGGTCACGGCGTCATCATCGGAAACGTTCCGCATCATGCCTCCTCCGGCCCACCTCTGGTCTGTTTCCACCTCTCTGCCGGCGTTTCACCGCGCCTGCCTTGCCTGTTCGGGCCAGTTCATCACCGAGGCCACCAGCGGCAGATCGCGCCCGATCCGGTTGAACCAGCGGCGCAGGACCCGGTCGTAACCGGCAAACAGGCGGGTCATGAGGAGCGTGTTGGCCACCACCCGGTGCGAAACCTTCACTTCGCTGCCGGAACGGAATTCCGGATGCTGGTGAATGCGCTGCAGGGTGCGCACGGCCAGGGCCAGGGCCAGCAGGCAGAAACGGCGGATGCCCGATTCCTTGTCGGGAATCAGCATCGTGTACTCGAAGCCCTTGCGCAGATGGCAATGCGCGATGCCGATCAGCTGCGCATAGGCCTTGCCGAAACCCGGCTGGTAGTGCTCGCGGTCGACATGCCCCAGGTTGACGCCCAGGCCGGCGAACAGGTTCTGCGGCAGCCAGCACACGCCGCGCCGGTGATCCTCCCAGAAATCCTTGAGGATGTTCACCATCTGCAGGCCTTCGCCGAAGGACGCGCCCAGGCGCATCATGGTGTCGCGATGACGGGCGATCGCCGCGGAGTAGTCGCAGAACAGCTCGGTCAGGGTCTCGCCCACCACACCGGCCACGTAGTAGCAGTACCGGTCCAGGGACTGCTGGTTGCGCAACCCGTCCACGCTGGCGTGGCGTTCGTAGCGGGGCATGCCATGGCACATGACGGCCAGGCAGCGCTGCAGCGCCGCGCGCTGGTTGTCGTTGAAGGTACGCGTGACCGCCACCACCGTGGCGCTGTTGCGGACCAGGTCCTTCTCCGCCTCCAGCGCGTCACGTACCAGCAGCGGGGCGAGCTCGGAAGCGAAGCGGTCGGCGTCGGCCGTACCGGCGACCACCTCCAGGAAAAAATCGTGGAAATGCTGTTTCTGCTCGAAGCTCAGCGCCGACTCGTCCTCGATGGTGTCGGCGATGCGGCACAGCAGATAGGCGTTGGTGACCACGCGCCGCAGCGGCCTGGGCAACTGGGGGATCGTCAGGGCGAAAGTTCTCGATACCTTCTGCAGGATATCGTCCTGATAATCATGCTGATACCTGGCAGAAGGAGCGAGGGCAACAGAAACAGAAACGCGCATTTTGCTGCCTCCTCTGTTTGCTCGGCATGTTGCCGTTACACAATAACGCGAACCCGGAAAAAACGGTAGCACACGGGACGACCCCGTTTCCGTGGGGAAAACGCACGCCGCGAACGGCTGGACGGGGGCCCGAGAACTCGTGCAACATGGACGGCAAAACAACGGGGTCGCTTTTCCGTGGACAGCAAGACCAGTTTCGAGGCCCGGGTGCCCGACTACATCGACCGCGTGGAGCGCGCGCTCGACGCACGCCTGCCCGGCGCGGACGTGGCTCCGGCCTCCCTGCACGAAGCCATGCGCTACGCCATTCTCGGCAACGGCAAGCGCATCCGCCCCCTGCTCTGCTACGCCACCGGGGAGGCCCTCGGCATCCCCGCCGACGACCTGGACGACGCCGCCTGCGCCGTGGAGATGGTCCACGGCTTCTCGCTGGTGCACGACGATCTCCCCGCCATGGACGACGACGCCCTGCGGCGCGGCCGCCCGACCGTGCACAAGGCCTTCGGCACGGCCACCGCCATCCTCGCCGGGGACGCGCTGCAGACGCTGGCCTTCGGCGTGCTCGCCGACGGCAGGAGCGCCTCGGCCTGCCGCATCGGCATGGTGCGCACGCTGGCCTGGGCCACCGGCTCGCTGGGCATGACCGGCGGCCAGGTCATGGACCTGGAGGCCGAGGGCCGGTCGATCCCGCTCGCCGACCTGGAAGAACTGGACCACCGCAAGACCGGCTGCCTGATCCGCGCCAGCGTCCTGCTGGCCTGCGACGCCCTGCCCGGCCTGGATGCCGGCGTGCGCCGGCGCCTGGACGACTTTGCCGTCAAGATGGGCCTGGCCTTCCAGATCCGCGACGACCTGCTCGACGTCGAAGGCGACGAAAAGCTCCTCGGCAAAGCCGCCGGCGCCGACGCCGCCCACGCCAAGTCCACCTGGCCCTCCCTGCTCGGCGTGGACGCCGCCCGGCAACGCGCCGACACGGCCTATGCCCATGCCATGCAGTCGCTGCAGGTGCTGGGACAAGCCGCCGACCCGCTGCGCTGGATGGCCCAGCGCATCGTCCACCGCAACCACTGACCTCCCCGCACCCGCCGCCGCAAAGGAACCCACCCACATGGCCCGCCGCATCCTGTTTGCCGTGCACGACTGGGGGCTGGGGCATGCATCGCGAAGCCTGCTGCTGATCCGCGCACTGGTCGAGCGCGGGGACGAGGTCGCCATCGTCAGCGCCCCCGGCGCCGGCTGGCAACTGCTGCAATCGGAACTGGGCTCGGCCTGCCGCTTCATCCACTTCCACGACATTCCCAAGCCCTTCAGCCGCTGGCCGGCCATGTTCTATGTGCGCATGAGCCTGGACATGCCGCGGGTGCTGGCGCGCTTTCGCCAGGAACACCGTTTCACCGAAAAACTGGTGGCCCGTGACCACTACGACTGCGTGGTGTCGGACAGTCGCTTTGGCATGTGGTCGCGCGCCGTGCCCAGCTACTGCATCCTGCATTCGCTGCGCCAGATCATCCCCGGGCGCCCGCGCTGGATGGAGCGCTTCGTCGAGCGCGGCCAGCGCAACCTCACCGCCGGCTTCCGGCGCATCCTCATTCCCGACGCCGAGGAAAACGGCGGCCTGTCCGGCGACCTCGGCCACGATCCCGAGCTGGACTGGGGCGACGGGCGGCTGTGTTACATCGGCCCGTTGTCGGGCATCCGCCGCATCGAAGGCAGCCCCGACGTCGACTGGTTCTTCTCCATCTCGGGCATCGAGCCGCAGCGTTCGCTGATGGAAAAGAAAGTTCTCGCGGCGCTGCCGCACCTGGACGGACGCATCGTGGTCACCCTCGGGCAGCCGTCCCAGGCCGGCACCTGCCGCCATATCGGCCAGGCCACCGTGTACGGATACCTCGACCGCCAGGCCCAGGGCGAAATGCTCAACCGCGCGCGGGTGGTGATGACGCGCTCGGGCTACACCACCCTGATGGAACTGGCCGAACTGGGCCAACGGGCCCTGTTCGTGCCCACGCCCGGGCAAAGCGAGCAGGAATACCTGGCCCGCTTCCACCACGACAAGGGCCACGTGTATTCGACCACCCAGGGCGAACTGGACCTCGCGCGCGACCTGCCGCGCGCGGCGGAGAAACCCGGCCTGCCGCGCATCGGCAGCGGCCAGTCAGTGATGCGCTTCCTCTCCGCGATCGGCTGAAACCGCCGCCGTATCCAGATTCACCTTGCGCCACAGCGCCACCGCCACGGCGCCGTTGAGCAGCCACATCGACCCGGTCCAGGCCAGGCGGAAACCCAGCATCAACGCCAGACCGTCGGTATAGCCCAGGCCCCAGGCCCGGGCCGCGCTCATGCCGATGACCTCGACCATGCCGATCTGCCCGAACAGGCCTCCGCTGATCAGCACCGAGGCCATCGCAAAGGCGTAGATGGTCGCCGCCTCGCGATAGCTCATCGCGGGCAGGCCCATGCCGTGCGCCATGACCCAGAACGCCAGGGCCAACGCGCCGAGGTAGGCCGGCGTGATCAGCAGGTTGATGCCCAGCACGCGCCATTTGCCCAGGCGCTTGAGGCCATTGAGGAGCCCGATGCCTTCCTCCAGCACGCGGTGCACGCGGCGGTGCCGGATCCGCCCTTCCAGGCGCCCCGGCAGGTTGAACCGCAGCAGGACAAAAGCCAGCACGACCATGGCAACCAGCATGCCCACGCAGATCCAGCGCACCGACGGCCAGGCCGGAATGCCGCTCACGGCCAGCCACAGCAGGGCCACCACCACCTCCATCACCAGCATCACCACGGTGGCCGCCGAGCTGCGTCCGAAACGCATCTCCTTCTCGCCGGCCAGCACCCAGTTCTGCGCAAACACACCCAGCGGAAAGGTCAGCGCCAGCTCGCCGATGGCGAACGCCAGGGCAAACCGGCGCCAGCCCGGATGGGCATCCAGGTCGCTCAGCAACAGGTGCAACTGCAGGCCCTTGAACAGCAGGTACAGCGCGGCGAACAACAAGGCCAGCAGCATGTTCGTCAACGGCACCGCCTTCACGCGGTCGACCACCTGGCCGAGGTCGCCCAGGCTCAACGCCACCATGAACAACGCCGCCGCCAGCAGCACCGGCAGCACCAGCCGCGGCTTCAGAAGCTGCCCCAGCAGGCGTCTCATGCGCATGCCGCGGGCCTTGCGTCGAACGCCGGTACCAGGTCGGCGAAAGCATTGGCCAGAAAACGCACCATGCCTTTTCTCGACAACCACGTCGGCGCCACATCCGCGGGACAACAACTGGTCCAGACGCCATCGCGGCACGCGGCAAGGCGCCTGCTCCGAAGCCACTGCAGGCGCTCGCGTACCAGCAGCGGCACGGGTTGCCGCTCCAGCAGCGGATCCAGCGACACGCCGGCACTACGTACCGCCTGCATGGCGTATCGCAACCACCCGATCAGGTCCTCGGCACGGAAAGGCGCCTCGCGGCCGCACAGGAAAGCCGCCAGCAGATGGCTCACGGTCACCACGCGCAGCCTTACAATCGAGGCCTTTACCGCGGCCGCGAAATGCCCGCCGTCCTGCGGGTCCAGCCCACGCAACGGCCGACCCATGCGCACGAGGACCCGCACGCGCCCCGACCCGAAGGGGTCGTAGCTCAACGCAAACGGCACCACCGGCACGGGGCCTTTCGCCAGCCCCGGCAAGCGCCAGGTACCGGCGCGTACGCGCCCGAACCGGCCGTCCTCGGAGACCCGACCCTCGGGCGCAAGATACACGTGGTGTCCGGCGTCCAGCGCCTGCGCAAAGAGCCGCAACTGCACCTCGACGGTGTCGCGGAACGCCGGCGCCAACCGGCGCAAGGTTTCCAGGCGCAACCGGCGCAACCCCCAATAGGCCACGCGCATGCGCCCCAGGCGCCACGGATCGAGGTCCGCCACCCGACCGGGCAGTGGCGTGCCCAGGTGCCGTTGCAACTCGCGCAATCCCCGCGCATTGAACGCCTGGGCCGGGTCCAGACCTCCCATTCCGGCCCGGCACAATTCACGCAAGGTGTCATGCCAGGTGAACTCGCGCAGGCGGCGTAACGGGAAGGTACGCACGTTGCAAAACAGCCAACGCAGGCGAATCAGCCCCAGCAGGCGAATCCACGGCCAGGGACAGGCGTAGAGCAGATTGGCCAGGGCCTCGCGCTGGTACAGGTCCTCGCGCATCACGAAGAACGGCAGCGGTCCGCACATGTGCATTCCGCGCCGGTCGAACAGCAGCCTGCCAAGCAACGGTGCATCCGAGTCGCGCAGGTGGTTCGACACCACCATGCTCCCCGGCTCCAGGCGGAACCCCTCCGGAAGGTCATGCTCGGTGCGGAACAGGCGTTCCAGCACCAGGTCGAAGCACAGCATGGCCAGCCACGTCAGGCGCGGATGCGCATATTGGTCGGCGCCAGGCAACCAGCGAAACGTCATGCAACGTGTCCCATGCGTTGTCAATGGACCGCACTACGTTGCCACAAAAAGCCGGGCAAGTGCGGGCGCGATCCACGCCGGTCCGATGCCGTGCGCACGGGCGGCAAGGTTCTCCATCGGGCGGCGCGCGCCGCCCGACCCTTTGCCGTCCTCCCCGCAAACCCCTCTTGACTCAGCGCAGGCCGGTCTCGTTGCGGGCGATGACCATGCGCTGGATTTCGCTGGTGCCTTCGTAGATTTCGGTGATCTTGGCGTCGCGGAAGTAACGCTCCAGCGGCATTTCGCGCGAGTAGCCCATGCCGCCGTGGATCTGCACGGCCT
>CAZMMO010000030.1:0-12056 GCA_964567365.1 uncultured Rhodanobacteraceae bacterium
GGCGCTGGCGCTGCGCCTTGCCGCAGGCGTGAACCCAACACGTCGCCGACGTAGTGTCCCATCTGCTTGGCGGCTGGCGCGATGCCCGGCACGAGGCGGCCGTCGGCTTGTGGAACGTGGGCCAGGTCGCCGATCACGAACACGTCGGGATGCGCCGGCAGGCTGAGGTCGGGTGCCACCTGGACGCGCCCGACGCGATCCAGGGGGACTCCCAGCTGCGAGCCCAGGGGTGATGCGGCGACACCGGCCGCCCACAAGACGGTACGGGCGGCCAGGCGGGCATCGCCGAAGGCCACGCCGCCGCGGTCGATGTGCGTGATGGGGCTGTCGGTGCGCACCTCCACTCCCAGATGTTCCAGTTGGCGTCGTGCCTTGGCCGACAAGGCTTCCGGATAGGTACCCAGAACGCGCGGGCCGGCTTCGGCCAGGATGATGCGGGACCTGCGCGTTTCGACGTGGCGGTATTCCGGGTGCAGGGTATGCCGGGCCAGTTCGGCCAGCGTCCCGGCCAGCTCCACGCCGGTGGGGCCGGCGCCGACGACCACGAAGTTGAGCCATGCCTGGCGTCGGGCGGCGTCGGTCTCGCGTTCGGCGTACTCGAAGGCCAGCAGCACGCGGCGGCGGATGGCCAGCGCGTCGTCCAGGGTTTTCAGGCCGGGGGCGAAGGCGGCCCAGTCGTCATGGCCGAAGTAGGCGTGGGTCACGCCGCTGGCCACGACCAGGTAGTCGTAGTCGAGCACGTGCCCGGATCCCAGGCGTACGCGGTGCGCCTGCGGCTCGATGGCGGTGACCTCGTCCAGCAGCACCTCGGCGTTGGTCTGCCGGCGCAGCATCGCGCGCAAGGGGGCGGCAATTTGCGGTGCCGCCAGGCTGGCCGTCGCCACCTGGTACAAGAGCGGCTGGAATACATGGTGGTTGTGGCGGTCAACCAGGGTGACGCGGGCGCGGGTGCGCGCCAGCCGCCGCACCGCGGCCATGCCGCCGAAGCCGCCGCCGATGACCACCACGTGCGGATGTGCCGATGTCGTATGCATGCCGAATCTCCGTTCCGGATGTGCATGAATCCAGTATGGCCACCGCGATGCCGCCGGGCATTGTCGCCGGTCAATGCGTCGTGCGTGGATTGTTTGTCGTCTGGGACCCCGGAGACGAGTCCGCGAGAGCGCAAAAGCGGATGCCGAGGCCTGCTGCCGAAAACCGCATCACGCGAAATCCCGAGGGAACTTCGACACGCAATTCTCGCACCCCCGCTACCGGTCCCCCACCCCCGCCCGGGCAACGCTTCAGGCTGTGTTCTCGCCCCTCGCCTCTCGCCCCTCGCCCCTCGCCCCTCAATACAAATCCACCGGATCCACATCGATCGACCAGCGTACCCGGCGCGCGGCGGGGAGTCCGGTGAGGGCGCTCTGCCAGGGGCGCAGCATGCGTTGCAGCGTGCCGCGGTGGTCGGCTTCGAGCAGCAGTTGTCCGCGGTGGCGGCCCGCGCGCAGCGGCATGGGGGCCGGCATGGGACCGAGGACGCGCAGTCCGGCGGTTTCCGGCAGGGCCGCGCGGGCTGCCGCCAGGAAGGCGTCGGTGGCCTCGGACGTGCCGGCCTCGGCGCGCAGCAGGGCCTGGCTGGACCAGGGCGGCAGTTGCAGCATGCGCCTTTCGGCGAGCAGTCCGGCGGCGGTGGCGGCGTAGCCGTGGGCCAGCAGCGAATGCAGGAACGGATGGTCGGGGTGATGCGTCTGCAGCAACACCTGCCCGGGCTTGTGCGCGCGCCCGGCGCGTCCGGCGACCTGCACCACCAGTTGCGCCAGCCGCTCCGGGGCGCGGAAATCCAGGCTGTGCAGACCTTCGTCCACGCCGGTGATGGCCACCAGCGTCAGGTTGGCCAGGTCGTGGCCCTTGGCCAGGATCTGTGTGCCGACCAGGATGGCGGCGCGGCCGTCGTCGAGGCTTTCCAGCAGGTTCTCGAAGGCATCGCGGCGGCGCGTGCTTTCGCGGTCGATGCGTTGCACCGGCACGGCCGGGAAGTGCGCGCGCAGGGCTTCCTCGAGCCGCTCGGTGCCATAGCCGCGCGGGTGCAGGCCCGGGCGGCCGCAATCGGGGCAGGCTTCGGGTATGCGGCGCCCGCTGCCGCAATGGTGGCAGATCAGCCGGGCATGGTGGACGTGGAGCGTCATCGGCCTGTCGCAACGCAGGCAGCGGGCGTGCCAGCCGCAGGCGTGGCACAGCAGCACCGGCGCATAGCCGCGGCGGTTGCGGAACACCAGCACCTGTTCGCCGCGCTTGACCGTGGCGTCGATGGCCTGCAGCAGGTCCGGAGACAGGCCGTGGACCAGCCGCTGCGAACGGATGTCGATGACGCGCACCGTGGGCGTGTGCCGGGTACCCGCGCGGGCGGGCAGGTGCAGGCGGCGGTAACGGCCCGACTCGATGTTGGCCAGCGTCTCCAGCGAGGGCGTGGCCGAGCCCAGTATCAGCGGGATGTCCAGCGCGCGTGCGCGCACCACGGCCAGGTCGCGCGCGTGGTAGCGGAAGCCGTCCTGTTGCTTATAGGAAGTATCGTGCTCCTCGTCGACCACGATCAGGCCGGCGCGCGGCAGCGGAGTGAAGATCGCCGAGCGCGTGCCCAGCACCACCCGTGCCTCGCCGGCGCGGGCGCGCAGCCAGGCGCGTGCGCGCTCGCCTTCGGCCAGGCCCGAGTGCAGCACTTCCACCTCCGTGCCCAGGCGCTCGCGCAGGCGGCGCACGCTCTGCGGGGTCAGGCCGATTTCCGGCACCAGCATCAGCACCTGCCGACCCGCGGCCAGGACGCGGGTCATCAGGGCCAGGTAGACCTCGGTCTTGCCGCTGCCGGTGACGCCTTCGAGCACGAAGGGCCGGTAGCCGGTGGCCGCGGCGGTCAAGGCCTGGACGGCCTGCTGCTGGTCGGCGTTCAGGGGCGGGCCGGGCACGGGGGTGCGCGGCAGCTGCGTGGCAGCCAGCGAAGTCTTTTCGACCAGGCCAGCCCGGGCCAGGCGCCGTGCCGCGTCCCTCCAGGATGGCAAGGTGGCCGAGAGCGCGTGGGCCGTGCGCACGCCTTCGCGCAGGGCCTCGAGCAGGGTCCGCGAGCGTCCACGGCGGCGGCCCTGGTCCAGAGCCTCGCGTCCGGCGGCGGTCAACGACCAGGCCTCGATGCCCGGATCCGGCAGCGGCTTGCCGCCGCGCAGGGCCACGGGCAGGGCGCCGAAATACACCTCGCCGGGGGCTCCCAGCCAGTATTCGCCGGCCCAGGCCAGGGTGGCCAGCAGTTCGGCATCCAGCAGCGGCGACTCGTCGAGCACCTCGCCGATGCGCTTGATCTGCCCGGCCGGGAGCGCCGAGTGATCGGCCTGCCCGGCCACGATGCCGATGCGGGAGGAGCGGCCGAACGGCACGCGTACCCGGCAGCCGGGCAGGGCCTGGGCGCGGTGTGGCGGCAGGTAGTCGAACAGGCGCGGCAGCGGAACCGGCAGGGCGACGCGGAGGACGGTGGGCATGGCGGCAGTGTAGCCTGCCGGCCGCGTGCGGATGCGGCGAGGGCAAGGTCGGCCGGCACGTCTTCCGGGCTGCGGCTTCCGCTTCGTCGGCAGTTGCGCGTACCTGCTCAGCCGGACTGGAGGGAACGGGTGCTAAGTCCCCATGTCAGCAGGGGTTTGTCGCTTATCCACAAAAGCTGTGGATAAGCTTGTGGACGGCTACGGGAATTGCGGCCTCCACGGCGCATGGCTGCGGGGTCGGCAACACTTTGGGTAAAAAATAAGCAGTCTTTCTTTAGCCATGAGAATCAATTACTTGCGTTTGAGTCGGGCCTGTCCGGGCAGCCGGAATCGGGTTTGCCCCGCGAGTTTCCGGGCCTTTCGTCAGGTTGTGTAAAACCTCGCCAGGGTCGGAGCCGCCAGGGGCGCGGATTCGGCGCCGGTTCAGGCGGCCGCGGGGGGGCCGTCCGGGGAGTGGTTCGACCCGCTCATGGGGCGATCATGGCATAGCGTCGCGGCTGGAGGATGGGGCATTGGTTATACAATGCGGGGTTCCTTCCGTGCGCCGGGCCGGGTCTCCGGTTTCCGCAACATGTCCGTGTTTGTCCGCATTCTTCGCCCGCACATCCGGAGCGAACTGGCCGCCACCGTGCACCTGGCCCTGCCGCTGATCGCCGCGCAACTGGCGGCGATGGGCACCAACGTGGTCGATGCCCTGCTGGCCGGGCACATGAGCGCGCACGTGCAGGCGGCGGTGGCGACCGGGGCCGGAGTGTGGTCGCTGGCGATCCTGGCCGGCATCGGCACCATGATGGCGGTGCCGCCGACGGTGGCGCAGCTCGACGGCGCCGGGCGCCGCCACGAGGTCGGTGCCGTGTTGCGCCAGGCCCTGTGGATTGCGCTGGTGCTGGGCGTGCTGCTGTGGTGGATGGTGCGCCACGCCGAGCCGGTGCTGGACCGGATCGGCGTGGTGCCGAGCCTGCGTCACGACGTGGGCGCGTTCCTGTCCGCCATCGGCTGGGGCGCGCCGGCGCTGGTTGGTTATTTTGCCCTGCGCGGCCTGTCCGAGGGCCTGTCGCTGCCGCGTCCCTCGATGTTCTTCAGCCTGGCCGGGCTGGTAGTGCTGGCGCCGCTGGACTGGATCCTGATGTACGGCGAGTTCGGCCTGCCGGCGCTGGGCGCGCTGGGCAGCGGGATCGCCACGGCGACTACGTTGTGGCTGGAGTTCCTCGGCTTCGCCGTCTACATCCTGCGGCACCGCAATTATCGCGGGCTGGGTCTGCTGGAACGCTTCGACTGGCCGGACCGCAAGGTGATCGCCGAACTGCTGCACCTGGGCGTGCCGATGGCGGTCAGCGTGCTGATGGAAGGCGGCATCTTCGTGGCCGTGGCGCTGGCCATCGCCACGCTGGGCGTGGACCAGGCCGCGGCGCACCAGGTGGCGGTCAACGTGTCCGCGGTGGCGTTCATGGTGCCGTTGGGACTGGCCATGGCCATCACCATCCGCGTCGGCAATGCGGCCGGTCGCGGCGACGCGGTGGCGGTGCGTCGTGCCGGGTTCTGCGGCATCGCCCTGGCCCTGGCGACGCAGCTGGTGTCGGCTTCGTTGATGCTGGGCATGCCGCATGCCATCGCGCGGCTGTACACCGACAACGACGCGGTGGTCGTCCTGGCCACGCAACTGCTGGTGCTGGCCGGTATCTTCCAGTTTTCCGATGGCATCCAGGTGGCTTCCAACGGGGCCTTGCGCGGGCTCAAGGACACGCGCGTGCCGATGCTGATCACCGCGTTCGCCTACTGGGGCGTGGGCATGCCGGTGGGCTGGTGGCTGGCCTTCGAGCGGGGCCTGGGCGCGCGTGGCATGTGGATGGGGCTGGCGGCGGGGCTGAGCGTGGCGGCGGTCTTGCTGTTCGCGCGTTTTTGCCGCAGCGCCTGCAGCGAGCGTTGGCGCCGGCAGGCTCCGGACGCGCCCTTGCCGGCGCCGCCGGGCGTGATCAGCTGACGTGGTGACCCGATGCCGACAACGGGGTACGCTGACGGCATTGCATGGGAAGAGGGAGCGACATGGCCGAACGCGGGCACGGCGGTTTCCGGGGTTTCGTGGCCACCCTTTTGCGCGGGATCAACCTGGCCCGCGTGGTGATCCTCAACCTCGTGTTTTTCGGGCTGCTGGCGCTGTTGCTGGTGCTGGCCGCGCGCCGGCCGGCGCCGCTGGCCGGCGATACCGTGCTGGTGCTGCATCCGCGCGGCCAGCTGGTGGAGCAGTTCAGCGCCTCGCCCCTGCAACGTGCGTTTGACCGCCTGTCCGGGCATGACGCGCACCAGGTACGCGTGCGCGACCTGGTCGCTGCCATCGACACGGCGGCGCATGACGCGCACATCCGTCGCATCCTGCTGCTGCCCGGCGACCTGGAAGCCGGCGGCTTCGCCGCCCTGGACGAGGTGGGCGCGGCGCTGGACCGTTTCCGCGCCAGCGGCAAGAAGGTGACGGTGTGGGCCGAACAACTGGACCAGGACCAGTACTACCTGGCCGCGCATGCCGACCGCATCCTGGTCGACCCGATGGGTGGCGTCATGGTGACGGGGCTGTCCAGCTACCGCCTGTTCTACAAGGACCTGCTGGACAAGCTGGGGGTGACGGTGCACCTGTTCCGCGTCGGCAAGTTCAAGTCGGCGGCCGAACCGTTCGTGCTCGACCATGCCTCGCAGGCGGCCAAGACGGCCGACGGCTACTGGCTCGACGGCTTGTGGAGCCAGTGGATCGACAACGTCGCGCGTCTGCGCAAGCTCGATCCCGCCACCTTGCGCCGCTCGGTGCAGGATTTCCCGGCCGAGCTCCAGGGCGCGCATGGCAACCTGGCACAACTGGCCGAACAACTGCATCTGGTCGACGGCCTGGCCACGCGCGACCAGATGGTGGCCATGCTGCGCCGCCAGGGCGTGCCGGCCGGCCGCGACCAGGACGGCATCCGGCACGTGGACCTGGACGGCTACCTGGCGCGCGTGCGCCCGCATCCGCTGGCCGGCGACCGGGCCGACGTGGCCGTGGTGGTGGCCGAGGGCGACATCGTTGCCGGAGAACAACCGCCGGGGCGCATCGGCGGCCTGTCCACAGCCAGCCTGATCCGCGAGGCGCGCCAGGATCCGAACATCAAGGCCGTCGTGCTGCGCGTGGATTCGCCCGGGGGCCAGGTCATGGCGGCCGAGCAGATCCGGCGCCAGGTGGCGCTGACGCGCCAGTCCGGCAAGCCGGTGGTGGTGTCGATGGGCGACGTGGCCGCCAGCGGCGGCTACTGGATCTCGATGAACGCCAATACCATCTACGCCGAGGCGAACACCATCACCGGTTCCATCGGCATCTTCGGCATGCTCTACAACGTGCCCAACGCGCTGGCCAAGCTGGGCGTCAGCAGCGACGGCGTGGGCGTGGGTCCGCTGGCCGGCGCCTTCGACGTCACCCGGCCGCTGGACCCGCAGGTGGCGGCCATGGTCCAGAGCATCGTCGAGCGCGGCTATCGCGAATTCGTCGGTGCCGTGGCCAAGGCCCGCGGCAAGGCCTGGGACCAGATCGATGCCGTGGCCCAGGGCCGCGTGTGGACGGGCCGGCAGGCGCTCCAGCGCGGCCTGGTGGACAAGCTGGGCGGCCTGCACGACGCCATCGGCGCGGCCGCCCGGCTGGCCGGTCTGGGCGATCATTACTCGGTGGGTTACCTGCAACCGCGCCTGTCGGGCTTCGATCGCCTGGTGCGCGGATTCAGCCGCAGCGCCGCCGCACGTGTCATGCTGGCCCACGGCGTCCATCTGCCGCGGTGGGTCGTACCGCTGGCCCGCCGTGCCGCGCCGGACCTGGCCCTGTTCCGGCAAACCCGCGCCGGGCGGCCGGCGGTGTATGCCTACTGCTTCTGCTCGGCGCGATAAGCATCCATTCCGAACCGGGAGGCAAGACCATGAGTCACAAGGGAAGCTGCCACTGCGGCCGCATCGCATTCGAGGTCGAAGGCGAGCCGACGCAACTGTTCGAATGCAATTGCTCGCATTGCAGCCGCAAGGGTTACCTGATGTGGTTTGTCCCGCGCGACCAGCTGCACCTGTCCACGCCCGCGGACGACCTGGCCACGTACACCTTCAACAAGCACGTCATCGCGCACCATTTCTGCCCGGTGTGCGGCTGCGCGCCGTTCGGCTTCGGCAAGGACCACGAGGGCAACGAAATGGCCGCCGTGAACGTGCGCTGCCTGCCCGAGCTGGACCGCTCGGCGCTGGAAGTCAAACAGGTCGACGGCCGCAGCCTGTAGGAGCGCACCCGGGCGCGACAGCCTCAAGGCTCAATGAATCTTGAAGCCGTCGCGCCCGGGTGCGCTCCTACACACAAAAGGCCAATCGGTCGTCCGCGGACGTTGGGATTTTTCGGGCCGCGGTGATCACTGGCTTTGCTTTTCGATCGCCTGTTGCAGGCGCTTGGCGTGGGCGTCCACTTTCTGCTGCACCGCCCTGGCCTTGTTTTCGTCCTTGAGCAGGTTGTCCCAGGGCGTCTTGACGTGATGCGCGCTGGCGGCGGCCTGCGGCCGGGGCGCGGCGGCCGGTGGTGGCGTGGAAGGCGACGAGCAGGCGGCCAGCAGCAGGCCGGCCGCGATCGGCAGCAGAACGCGCATGGCGGAACCCCCGGGTGACGGTGACCGCCCCAGTGTGGGTCGGCGCGGGGCCGGTTACCGTGTGCGCCATCACAGCCGGGCGACAAGCTATGCTTGGAACCGGCAACGCAGCCGGAGACCGCTGATGGACCTTTCCGCTCATCCCCGACGGGAAAACTGGCGTCTGGACGGCCACACCGCCCTGGTCACCGGTGCCAGCAAGGGCATCGGCCGGGCCTGCGCACGCGAGCTGGCCGCGCTGGGCGCCGACGTGCTGATGGTGGCGCGCGACGAGGCCGCGCTGGAGCAGGCGCGCGCGGAGCTGGCCGAGGAGTCGCCGGACGCGGACCTGCTCGCCTTCGTCGCCGACCTCACCCAGCCCGAGGCGCGCCTGGACGTGTTCGACTGGATCAACGACCTCGAGCGGCCGCTGTCGATCCTGGTCAACAACGTCGGCGGCAACCAGGTCAGGCCGGCGCTCGATTACGCCGCCGGCGAACTGCAGGCGTTGATGGAGACCAACCTGGTCAGCGCCTGGGAAATGAGCCGCCTGGCGCATCCGCACCTGGCGCAGCGCGCGCAGGCGGCGATCGTCAACGTGGGCTCGGTCTCGGGCATCACCCATGTGCGCACCGGGGCTCCCTACGGCATGACCAAGGCCGCGCTGCACCAGCTCACCCGCAACCTGGCCTGCGAGTGGGCCGAGGACGGCATCCGCGTCAACGCGGTGGCGCCCTGGTACATCCGCACGCTGCGCTCGGAGCCGGCCCTGGCCGATGCCGATTACCTCGATGAAGTACTCGCGTGCACGCCCATGCAGCGTATCGGCGAACCCGAGGAAGTCGCCGCCGCCGTGGCGTTCCTGTGCCTGCCCGCGGCCAGCTACATCACCGGCGAGGTGCTGGCGGTCGACGGCGGCTTTCTGAAATACGGGTTCTGAAGCGCCCGGGCTTTTGGCGGGCATTGCCCCTCGTGCCGCGAAGCGGCCGCGCCGAAAATCCGCCAGCGGCTCAGTCGACCATCGCGTGATACCACGGGCCGCGCTGGTGGACGTGGATCGGCATGCCGAAGGTGGCGCCCAGCATGGCGTCGGTGAGCATCGCGGCCTTGTTGCCCTGCTGCAGCACGCGGCCGTCGCGCAACAACAGCACCTGGTCGACTTCCGGCAGGATTTCCTCGATGTGGTGGGTGACCAGCAGCAGCGTGGTGCCGCCGCGCGCCAGCGCGCGCAGGGTTTCCAGGAAGTGGCGCCGGCTGACCAAGTCCAGCCCCGCGCAGGGTTCGTCCAGCAGCAAGGCGCGCGGACGGTGCACCAGCGCGCGGGCGATCAGCACGCGCCGCGCTTCGCCGGTGGACAGGCTGGCCATCTCGCGGCCGGCCAGGTGGCCGGCGCCGATTTGCTCCAGCGCCTCGTCGGCGCGTGCGCGCATGGAGCCGGTGACTTGATGGTCCAGGCCGAGGCCGCGCGCGGAGAAGAAGCCCGAAACCACCGCGTCGAACACTTCCAGCGGCGTCTCGGTGGTGTAGTCGCGCTGCAGCGACGGCGAGACGATGCCGAGCAGCCCGCGCAGTTCGGCCACGTTCCAGCGTTCGCGGCCGAAGATGCGCACCTGACCGCGGCCGTCGCTGCGTGCCAGCGGATAGATCTGGCGCGTGACCAGCTTCACCAGGGTGGACTTGCCCGCGCCGTTGGCGCCGAGGATGGCGGTGTGCTGGCCCGCGGCCACGCGCAGGTCGAGCTGGTCGAGGATCAGCCGGCCGTCGCGTTTCACGCTGGCGGCGTCGATTTCCAGCAGCGCCGTATCGGGGGCGGGGATCGGTGTGGTCGCATTCATCCCGCCATGATGCCTGCAAGCCCGCGTCAGGGCCAAGTGGCGCGGCGGTGTGATGTCGGGTGACCCGGGTGACGGCCCGCGTGGAGGTCCGGGCCATTCATGGCCGAAAACGGCTGGTTCGAGACCGCCCACCGGACTAGTCTGGAGACATGGCCGAAGTCCATTCCCCGACCCTGCCCGAACCGCACGTGTGCGAACAGGCGCGCCTGACCCGCGATGCGCGTTTCGACGGCCTGTTTTTCACCGCCGTCACCAGCACCGGCATCTTCTGCCGTCCGGTGTGTCCCGCGCCGCCCGCCAAATCCGCGCACGTGCGCTATTTCGCCAGCGCCGCGGCCGCCGCCGCCGCGGGCTTCCGGCCCTGCCTGCGCTGCCGACCGGAACGCGCCGCCGGCACGTCCGCCTGGCGCAGCGGCAACGCCCTGGTGGCCGGGGCGTTGCGCCTGATCGACGAGGGCGCGCTCGATGACGCCGCCGTGCCGGCGCTGGCCGCCCGCGTCGGCGTCGGCGAGCGCCATCTGCGGCGCCTGTTCGTCGAAGTCCTCGGCGCCAGTCCCGTGCAGGTGGCCGCGACCCGGCGCCTGCTGTTCGCGCGGCAGCTGCTGGACCAGACCCGGCTCGGCATGACCGAGATCGCGCTGGCTTCCGGATACGGCAGCGTGCGCCGCTTCAACGCCGCGTTCCGCGACAGCTACGGCATGGCGCCGCGCGAGATGCGCCGCGGTCGCGCGCGCGGTCGCGGGGAGGTGTTGGAATTGCGTCTGCCCTGGCGCCCGCCGTTCGACTTCGCCGGCACCCTGGCGTTTCTGCAGCGCCGTTCCATGCCGGGCCTGGAACAGGTGGACGCCACGCATTACCGGCGCCGGTTCGTGCTCGCCGATCAGCCCGGCGAGCTGGAAGTGAGCGCCTGCGAGGACGAGCCGGCCTTGCGCCTGCGCGTGCGCCATGCGCAGGTGCGGGCGTTGCCGGAGATCGTCGCGCGCGTGCGGCGCCTGTTCGACCTGGATGCCGATGCCGCCACGATCGCCACGGCACTGCGACGCGACCGCCGGCTTGCGCCGTGGTTGCAGCGCTATCCCGGCGTGCGCGTGCCCGGCGCCTGGGACGGCTTCGAAATTGCCGTGCGCGCGGTGCTCGGACAACAGATCAGCGTGGCCGCGGCGCGCACGCTGGCCACGCGGCTGGTGCAGCGGTTCGGCGCGCCGGTTCCGCTGCCCGAGGGCGGATCCTGGCACGATTTCCCGACGGCACCGGTGCTGGCCGGTGCCGACCTGTCCGACATCGGGCTGACGCGCCGCCGCGCGCGCACGCTCAACGCCATGGCACGCGCCGTGGCCGAGGGCCGGGTCGGTTTCCAGGCCGGACAGGGGCTGGACGCGTTCGTGGCGACATGGACGGCGCTGCCGGGCATCGGCCCGTGGACGGCACATTACATCGCCATGCGGGCCCTGGGCCATCCGGATGCGTTTCCAGCCGCGGACCTGGTGTTGCGCAGGACGGCCGGCGCCGGCACGGTGCTGTCCACGCGCGAACTGGAGACCCGCAGCCAGGCCTGGCGCCCGTGGCGCGCCTACGTGACCACGCTGCTGTGGCGCGCCAGCGGCGGAAAGACCTGCATCGATGCACACCAACCCTTGCAACCGCCTTGCGGCAGAGGATGACATGACCGGTTCCCCTTGCTTGTACTACGACGATTACGACGCCCCGCTGGGTCGCCTGCGGCTGGTGGCCGACGAGGTTGGCCTGGTTCACCTGGAACTGCCGCATCCCAAGCACCGGTTCCGTCCCGGCGAGGAGCTGCGTCACGATCCGGGCCGGCTGGCCGAAGTACGACGCCAGTTGGAGGCGTATTTTGCCGGCGAGCGGACCACGTTCGACCTGCCGCTGCATCCGCGGGGCACGAGTTTCCAACAGGACGTGTGGCAGGCGCTGTGTGCGATTCCCTACGCGCAGACCACCAGCTACGGCGAACTGGCGCGGCGCATCGGACGGCCGCGCGCGGTGCGCGCCGTGGGTGCCGCCAATGGCGCCAATCCGCTGGCGATCATCGTGCCCTGCCATCGCGTCATCGGCAGCAACGGCAGCCTCACCGGCTACGGCGGCGG
>CAZMMO010000031.1:0-11979 GCA_964567365.1 uncultured Rhodanobacteraceae bacterium
CCCTCGTTGCTGGCGCGTGCCTGCTTCCCGCGCCAGTAACTGTACCTGACACCCTGGAAGGCTCGGCTGCTCGCGCCAGCACCCCGGAAAGCCCGGCCTCTCGCCCCGGTACCTCGAAGGCGAAACGTAGCTTGCCAAGGGCGGATCCGTGTACTAATCTGAAAAAGAATTCAATTTCAAAAATATTCCACGCCTGCTCAATCCAACCAGACTCGAGAGAGGGGATCTTGGCCATGTTGATTCGAACGTTGGGCGCAAAACCGACCCGGGGCGGCCGGTACCTGGCCCTTGCGGGAGCCATGACGGGGTTGCTGGGATTCCATGCGGCGGCCTGGGCGCAGAATCCGTCGGATACCGCGGGCACGGCTTCGTCCGGGGCGTCGTCGCAAGGGCAGGGAACCGCGCAGTCCGCCGCGCCAACGCGCACGGACGGTGCACGGGCCGACCAGACCACGACGACCGAAACGGGCAAGACCACCAGCCTCGAGGCCATCGTGGTCACCGCGCGCAAGCGCCAGGAACTGGTGCAGGACGTGCCGATGTCGATTTCCGTGGTCACGGGGGATCGCCTGCAGCGGCATGGAGACGCCACGCTGCGCGATATCGGGAGCCTGTTCCCCGGGGTGTCGTTCAACGACAGCAACGGCCCCGACCGGGAATTCAGCATCCGCGGCATCACCTCCAGCGGCTCGGGCAGCGATCCCAGCATCGGCCTGTATGTCGACGGCGTCTACATCGGCAGCGCCGCCGCGGTGAGCGGGCGGCTTTTCGACCTGGAGAACGTCCAGGTGCTGCGGGGGCCGCAGGGCACCCTGTTCGGCCGCAACACCGTGGCCGGGACCATCAACATCGTCACGCGCAAGCCGCAGCCGGGCGTGTTCGGTGGCCACGTGGACGTGACGGCGGGCAACTACGGCCTGCGTCAGCTCGGCGGGGCGCTGAACCTGCCCCTCGTGTCCGACCGCCTGACGGCGCGCGTCAGTTTTGTCGGCCGCCAGCGCGACGGCTTCCTCGAGAACACGGCCAAGCCCGGCCAGTACGGCAACGACAAGGACGGCAAGAGCGTGCGCCTGCACCTGTCGGCCCGGCCCAACGACACGCTCAAGCTGCTGCTCAGTGCCGACCGCTCGTGGGACCACACCTGCGACAACATGTTCACGCTGGTGGGCGGCGCCCTCTACGACGGCAATACCGATCCCGACGTGTCGGCCTGGGACGGGGCGTGCCGGGACGACAGCACCTTCGGGGGCTATTCCCTGCGTGCCGACCAGCAGCTGGGGGATCTCACGCTCACCTCGATCACCGCCTACCGCACCCATACCCAGTCGTTCCTGACCGACCGCGATTTCACGGCCTTGCCCATCCTCACCACGGGCCTGGACCTGGACGATCGTCATTTCACCCAGGAGCTTCGCCTGACCAGCCCCGGCGGGCAGGCGTTCAACTGGGTGACCGGCGTGTTCTTTTTCAATCGCCACAATTTCCAGAACACCATCCTGGACCTGGGCCCGGGCTTCGTCGGCCCGGGCAACGACAACCTCGTCCAGGCCATGGCCAACAGCACCACCAAGAGTTATGCGCTGTACGGTTCGGGCGAATGGGTGATGAGCGAGCAGTGGAAGCTGGACCTGGGCCTGCGCTACACGCATGAATTGCGGTCGGTCGATTATGTGCAGACCGCGACCTTCCCCATCCCCGGTTTCAGCCCCGTGGCGCCGTTCCACAAGAGCATCCGCGGCAACGAATGGTCGCCCACCTTGACCGCCACCTATGTAGTGAGTCCGAATGCGAACTTCTACGGGCGCGTCGCCCGCGGGCACAAGTCCGGCGGGTTCAATGCCGGCCCCAGTTCCGATCCCAGCAAGGTGGAATTCCAGCCCGAAACGCTGACCAGCTACGAGGCCGGCTACAAGACCAAGCTGCTCGACGGACGCCTGGAGTTCGACGGTGATGTCTACTATCTCGATTACCGGGACATCCAGCTGGCGAGCCAGAACGGCGCGGGCTTCTACATCAGCAACGCGGCCTCGGCGCACAGCTACGGCGCCGAGACCCAGCTGTCGATGCGCATGTGGGGCAACACCATCGCCCATGCGAGCCTGGGCTACGTGAATGCCAAATACGACGACTATGGCACCATGTCCGGCAATGCCCTGCCGCGGGCGCCCAAATGGACCGGTGCGCTCAGCCTGGACATGAGCTGGAATGCGGGCGGAGCCGGAACGATCTTCGTGATTCCCGAAGTGGCCTACCGCGGCGCCAATTTCGTCGACAGTGCCAACACGCCGCTGTTCGTGCAGAAGGCGCATACCGAGGTGAACCTGCGCGTGGGCTTCGAGAGTTACCACGGCTGGTCGATCGCCGCCTGGACGCGCAACGCCACCGACCAGCGCTACACCCTGGGCGGTTTCGCCGTCGCGCCGCTGCTGTATGCCGTCACCACCTCGCCGCCGCGGACCTACGGAGTGGACTTCCAATGGAGGTTCTGAGCGTGCCCGCGGAAACCGTTCACCCGATGCGCCGGAAGATCATCGTCGACCTGCTCGTCTATACCGGTATCACCTTCGCGGTCACCTGGCTGATCGTGGGCTGGTATATCTGGGATGCCGGCACGGCCACGCGCCTCATCGGGCCGCTGCGGCTGGGAGCGCCGGCGTTCTACCTGGCCGTGTATGCGCCCTCCATCGCCGCCGTGGGCGTCACGGCATGGCGTTACGGACGGCGCGGGCTGGCCAGCCTGTTCGGCTCGCTGATCAGGGTCCGGGTGAAATGGCGGTGGATCGCGGTCAGCCTGCTGGGTTATCCCGTGCTGTGGCTGGTGGTCGGCCTGGTCCGGGCCGCGGCTGGCGGCCAGCTGGGCAGTTTCGACTTCCACCCCTGGCTGGTCAGCCTGCCGCTGATCATCCTGGGCGGCCGCATCCTGGTCGACCCGGGCGCGCTGGGGGAAGAGCTGGGTTGGCGCGGATTCGCGCTGCCGCGCCTGCTGGAGCTGATCGACGCACGCAGCGCGGCACTGTTGCTCGGCTTGGTCTGGGCCATCTGGCACCTGCCGGCCTTTTATGTTGGCAGCCTGTCGCAATCGAGCCTGGCGTTCGTGCCGTTCGTCGCCACCGTGATGTCCTTCTCGGTATTCATGACCTGGCTGTTCGTGCATGTGCGCGGCAGCGTGCTGTTTGCCGGCGTCATACCGCACATGCTGTTCAATGCCACGCCGCATGCCGGCATCGTGCCCGTGGACTGGGTGATCTGGCTGGTGGCGGCGTTGATCCTGATCCTGGGCGGCCGGCATCTGCGCGGCCGGGGCCGCCCCGCGGCGCAGCTTCCCCAGTCGGCCCTGTTCGCCGCGCCTGCGGGAGCGCACTGATGGGATCCACGCTCACCGTCAAGGAAATGCGCGCGCGCGTGGGGTCCGTACTGGGGATTTCGCCGTGGCTGAAGGTCGAGCAGCCGATGATCGACGAATTCGCGCGGTCCACCAAGGACCTGGACTGGCTGCACGTGAATCCGGCCTGGGCGGCCAGCGAGACCCCGTACGGCGGCACGATCGCATTCGGTTTCTGGACGCTCTCCATGCTCACCCATTTCTCGCACGAGGTCGGCATGTGGCCGGTGGACGCGGCGTACGCGTTGAATTACGGGCTGGACCGGGTACGCTGGATCCATCCGGTGAAGGTCGGGTCCAGGATCCGCATGCAATCGACACTGGCGGAACTGACCGACCGCGACGACGGCCGCCTGTTGATCCGCACCAGCAATCTCATCGAAATCGAGGGGGAATCGCGCCCGGCGTTGACGGCCGAATGGCTCGGCCTGTTCATCCTGGAAGGCGCGGGGTCCGATAGTGCGTCGGACCCGGGCGGACCGCCCGCGCACGAGTCGTCCGCCCATCCATGAACCGGCCGCCTGACATCGCCCGCATCGGCGACCAGGTGGAGCAGGGCCTGACCGCGGCGGGCGCGGCGGCCGGTTCGGTGGCTCTGGTGCGGGACGGCCGCACATGGATTCTGGTCCACGGCCTGGCGCAGCCGGGTCGCCCGGTGACGCCGTCGACGCCGTTCCATGTGTGTTCGTGTTCCAAGACCTTCACCGCCGCCGTTTTCTCGCGCCTGGTGCAGGACGGCACGGTGTCGTGGGACGATGCCGCGGCGCGGACGGTCCCTGAGTTCGAATTTTCCGACCCGTGGGTGAGTGCGCATTGCACTTTCCGCGATCTTGCCGGCATGCGGACGGGCATCGCGCGGGCGGGAATCGCCGAGTGGGGCATGCGCCAGGACCTGCCGCGCGAAGCCCGCCTGGCGCGTGCGCGCCACATGGATTTCGCGGCCCCTTTCCGGGACCGTTTCAGTTATTCCAACCTGGGTTACATCGCCCTCGCGCTGGCGGCCGAACGCCTGGCGGGCAAACCGTATGCGACGCTGGTGCGCGAGTGCCTGTGCGCGCCGCTGGGGATGGCGGACAGCGGCTCGGCGGGTTTTGCGACCACGCCGGATACGGCGGCGGCGATGCCCTGCCTGGAGATCGATGGCGTGCCCACGCGCGTACGCGAGCTGACCGGGCCCAACTCCGAAGGCTCGGCGCGGATGTATCTGTCCGGCCGCGATGCCTGCACCTGGCTGCGGTTCCTGCTGGACGCGCTGGCGGGTTCGGACGCCGGCCCGCTGCCATCGGCGTCGGTGCAGGCCATGGCGGCGCCCTGCTCGGTGGTGCGCGATCCCGACGTGCGCATGGCGCCGCGCGCGGGCGCCTTGTGCGCCTACGGCATGGGCCTGTTCGTGACGGACTGGCATGGCGGGCGCCTGCTGCGGCACGCTGGCGGCGGCCGTGGCTGGCGCCATGCCATGGCGCTGGCGCCCGATGCCCGGACGGGCGTGATGGTGATGGCCGCCGCCGAAAGCCCGGTGGTGGAAGCGCTGGCGCTGCAGTTTCTGGAGGCGCTCATGGACGAGACGGTGCATGACTGGGGCACGCCCTTCGCGCGTGCGGCCGCCTGCGCGGCGAAGGAAGAGCGCCGCGCCGCGGAAATCCGCTTCCCGGCCGACCCGGGTGCGGAGGTCTCGTGGCCCGCTGCCGGCCGTTATGCCAATCCCGTGACCGGCGCGGTGCGCATCGTGGAGGATGGAGCGCAATACCGCATGGTCCCCGCCGATGCGCCGGATTTTGCCGCCGCATTGAAACCGCTGGGCGGCGCGGTGTTCGAGCTCGACTTCGACGAGCCCGCCCTGGCGCCGCAGGCCCTCGATCCTCCGTTCCGCCTGCGCGTGGCCGGCCGCCCGGGCGCGCCGGCATTGGAGACGAGCTATTTCGGGCGGCTGGAGGGCGAGGCATGAGAGCGGCCGTGTCGACCACGGAGGCCCGCCCCGGCCTGCGCCAGTTCGCGGTCTTCGCGCTGCCGGCCTTGCCGCTGGCCGTGGTGGTGTTTCCCTCGCACGCCATCCTGCCGGGGTTCTATGCCAAGCACACGCAGATTTCGCTGGCGACCATCGGCATCATCCTCATCATCGCGCGCGTCTTCGACGCGGTCGTCGACCCCGTGATCGGGTTCGCGTCCGATGCCGTGATCGGGCGCTGGCGGTCGAGAAAGCCCTGGCTGCTCATCGGCGCGCTGGTGCTCGCGGTCTCGGTGGTGCCGTTGTACATGCCGGCGCCGGAGGTCGGACCGGCGTATTTCCTCGGCTGGTTCCTGGCTTTTTATCTCGGCTATTCGCTGGTCGAGATACCGTTCAAGGCCTGGGGCACCGAGCTTGCGCGCAACTATGTCGACCGCTCGCGGATCGCGGCCTGCCTGGCGGTGGCTTTCGGCCTGGGCAATCTCGCCTTTGCCGTGGCGCCCTTCCTGTCCGCCACCGACTCGCGGTCCTACGACGTGGCCACGCTGGCGCTGGTCGGATGGAGCGTGGCGGTGGTGTTGCCGCTGACGGTGCTGGCCGCTACCGGCCTGGTGCCGAACGGGGACGTGGCCCGCAGCCACCGGACCGACGTGAAGGCGGTCCTGCGGGCCGTGCGCAGGAACGTGCCGCTGCTGCATTTCATCGCGATCTTTCTGCTGACGGGCCTGGGCCAGGGCATTTTCTACGGCCTGGTCTTTCTGTACGTGGGCTCGGTGTTGCAGCTGGCCACGGGCTTCGTCTGGGTGCTGCTGGCCGATGCCCTGGTGACCCTGGCCAGCATCCCGGCCTGGTATGTCCTGGTGCGGACCCTGCAGAAGCATCGCGCCTGGGCGCTGGGGCTGGTGGTCTCCACGGTGGCCCTGCTGGGCATGTTTTTCCTGCCTGCGGGAGAAGCCGGGCTGGCACCGCTTCTGGTCCTGATCTGCCTGCGGGCCTTCGGTTCGGGTGTCACCCAGGTGGCGCCCAACGCCTTGCTGGGGGACGTGGTCGACTACGAGCTGTTCAAGCGCCGCGTGAACCAGGCGGCGAATTTCCAGGCCATGGTTTCCCTGATCACCAAGTTCACCGCCACCATCGGCGCGGGGGCGGGGTTGCTGATCGTGGGGCTGGCGGGCTTCGACCCGAAAGTGGCCAATGCCCCGGCCGTGCTGGCCGATTTCAAGGTGGTGGCGCTGCTGGTTCCCGGCCTGATCCTGGTGGCCGGCGCGGTCACGGCCATGGGATTCCGCCTGGACCGGCGCGCGCACGCCGTGGTATTGCGATGCATCGAGAGGCGCAGGCAGCATGTCCCCCGGGATTGACGACGGCGCACGCCCGTTGCGTGCCTTCACGGCCGGCCTGGGCGTGGAGACCAACACCTTCAGCCCGCTGTACGTCGGGATGGAGGCGTTCGCGCGCACCTTTCTGTTCCGGCCCGGGGAGCATCCGGAAGCGCTGACCGAGGTGTCCGCGCCGCTGTACGTGTTGCGCCAGCGTGCGCACGACAGGAATTGGGACGTGGTGGAAGGCACCTATGCCTTTGCCTTGCCGGCCGGACGCACTGGGCGACAGACTTACGAGACCTTGCGCGACGAAATCCTGGAGCAGCTCGTGCAGGCCGGTCCGGTCGACCTGGTGGCACTCTCGCTGCACGGGGCCATGTGCGCCTTCGGCTACGACGACTGCGAGGGGGACCTGCTGGCACGCGTGCGCGAGGTGGTCGGCGCCGATACGCCGGTGGGCGTGGAATTCGATCCGCATGCCCACCTGTCCGCGGCCATGGTGGAGTCCGCCGACATCCTCATCGCCTTCAAGGAATATCCGCACACGGATTTTCTCGAACGCGGCCACGAACTGATCGACCTGCTGGAGCGTTGTGCCCGCAGCGGCTGGCGGCCGGCGAAGGCGGTGTTCGATTGCCGCACCATCGGCCGCTTCCATACCCTGCGCGAGCCGATGAAAGGTTTCGTGAAAGCCATGGTCGAAGCCGAGGCCGAGCCGGGCATCGCCTCGGTCTCGCTGGTCCACGGATTCCCCTGGGGCGATGTCGCGGACATGGGCGCGAAGTGCCTGGTGCTGGCCGATGATGCGGACCGGGCCGAGACCGTGGCGGCCCGTTTCGGACACGAACTGCAGGCGATCCGGGAGCGCACGTTCACGCCGCCGCTGCCACTGCAGGAAGCGCTGCGGGAAGCCTTGGCGTATCCGCAGGGGCCGGTGGTGCTGGCCGATGTCGCGGACAATCCCGGCGGCGGCGCGCCCGGCGATTCGACCGTGTTGCTGGAGCGGGTCCTGGCCTGCGGCGTGGATGCCTGTGTCGGTCCGCTGTGGGATCCGGCCGTGGTGGAGGCCGCGGATGCCGCCGGCCCGGGTAGTCGTTTCCGGGTCCGGCTGGGCGGCAAGGCCGGCCCCGGCTCGGGGCGGCCGCTGGATCTGGATGTGGAAGTGCTCGGGCCGGTGGTCGAGGCGTCGCAGACGTGGGCCGGCACGCGCATGTCGCTGGGCCGCGCCTGCGCGTTGCGGACCGGGGCGGTCGACATCGTCGTGTGCTCGATCCGCGACCAGGCGTACAGCCCCGATCTGTTCCGCGGCGTGGGCCTGGACCCGCTGGCCTACCGGCTGGTGGTGGTGAAGTCGGCCCAGCATTTTGCCGCCGGCTTTGCCCCCATGGCGCGCGCGACGGTCCTGGCCAGCGGGGGCGGTCCGCTGGAAACGGATTTCCGCAGGATTCCCTATCGACATGTCCGCCGGCCCATGTGGCCGCTGGATCCGGCATGAAGCGGTGACGCCATGCAACACGACAGGACACCCGCCGACCCGAATACCACCCGCCTGCACGACTGCATCCGCAGGTGGGCGGACGTGCGCCCGCACGCGGAAGCGGCGATCGAGCCGGGCCGGCGCCTGACCTATGCCTCGCTGCTCGAGGCCGTCGATGCCTGCGCCAGCGCCCTGGTCGCCGCTGGCGTCGAACGTGGCGACCGCGTGGCGACGCTGGCGGTTCCGGGCCTGGATTTTCTGGTCACTTTCCTGGCCACGGCGGCCATCGGCGGCATCTGGGTGGGTCTGAACCCGCGTTATGCCGATCCCGAGCTGGATGCCGTCGTCGCCCGCATCGAACCGAAACTGGTGTTTGCGGCTGACGCGATCCTGACGCGCGACTATCGGCCGTGGATGCGGGGCCTGCCCGATGCCGTCGCGAGGGTTCGCCTCGGTTCCGGGCCATGGCGGTCCGCCGCCGGCGAGGATCCGATGACGTTTGCGGACTTCGTGCTGTCGGGCGCGCGCATCGGGCGCGCGCGGCGGGAAAAGCGGTATGCGCGGACCCGGGCCGCCGACCCGTGCCTGATGGTTTTCACCTCGGGCAGCACCGGTACCCCGAAGGGCGCCATGATCAGCCATGCCGCCCTGGTCGGCGCCAGCGCGGTCCAGGCGCGCGTCTGGCCGGCCACGCCGCTGCGGGTGCTGGACAACCTGCCCATCAACCATATCGGTTGTGTCGGCGACCTGTGCTGTTATGCCCTGGTCGGCGGCGGTACCGTGGTGTTCACGCCGCGCTTCGACCCGGAGGTTTCCTTGCGCACGATCCGCGACGAGCGGGTGACGGTGTGGGGGCAGGTACCGACCATGTTCCAGCTCACCCTGGATGCGCCGCAGTTCGATCCGGCCCTGCTGGCGTCGTTGCAGATCATCTTCTGGGGCGGTGCGCATGCGCCGCCGAAACTGGTCGAGCGCCTGCGCCACCTGGCCCCCCGCATCGCCACGTCCTACAGCCAGACCGAAACGGTCGGCTCGGTGACGTTCACGCCCCGGGATGCAGGCATCGCGCTGCTGCAGCAGACCGTCGGCCGTGCCGTCGAGCCCTATCGGGTGCGCGTCGCCGATGTTGACGGTGGGGTCCTGGCGGCAGGTGAGGAAGGAGAAATCCAGGTGCGCACGCCGTTCGGCATGAGTGGCTATTGGCGCGACCCGGAGGCGACGGCGGCGGTGTCGACGGCGGACGGCTGGCATCGCACGGGCGACATCGGCCTGCTCACGCCCGAAGGGGACCTGCGCCTGCTGGGGCGGGTCCACGACGTGTTCAAGTCGGGCGGGTACAACATTCATCCGCCGGAAATCGAGGCGGCCCTGGCGGCGCATCCGGGCGTGGACCAGGCCGCCGTCGTCGGCGTTCCCGATCCGCTCTACGGCAGCGTGGCCGTCGCGTTCGTGGTAGCCGCGCAGGCGGCGCCGTCGGTGCAGGCGTTGCGGGAACATCTGCGCGAACGCCTGGCCAATTACAAGATTCCCAAGCGCTTCGTCTTCGTCGACGCGTTGCCTCGCCTGGCCGTGGGCAAGGTCGACAAGCAGGCCCTGCGCCAACAGGCGGGCGCGCCGTCGTGACGGGGCGTATTCCGGAGCGGCCGGCCGCCACCCTGGGCGGGACGGTTGCGCGCGGCCATTTCCTTCGACACGGAGAAACCCCATGAGCGTGATCGCCCCTACCGTCGACGCCATCCGGAGTGCCCGCGAACGCCTGGGCGAACGCGTGCGCGAAACGCCGGTCTGGGCCTGGCGGGGACGCGAGATCGAAGCCGCGGCGGGCGCCGGTACGCAAGTGTTTCTGAAGATGGAGTTGTTCCAGTACGCCGGCACGTTCAAGCCGCGCGGCGCCTTGCTCAACGTGCTGGCGCTGTCCGACGTTGCGCTGCGCCGCGGCGTCACCGCGGTCAGCGCCGGCAACCACGCGATCGCCACCGCGTTCGCCGCCCGCGCGGTCGGGACCAGCGCCAAGGTGGTGATGCCGAAGACGGCCAATCCGATGCGGGTTTCCCTGTGCCGCGCCTATGGCGCCGAAGTGGTGCTGGTCGAGGACACCCGGCAGGCTTTCGCGCAGGTCAAGCGCATCGAATCGGAAGAGGGGCGTGCCTTCATCCATCCGTTCGAAGGCGAGTTGACGGTCCTCGGCACCGCCACCGTCGGCTATGAATGGTGTCGCCAGGTCGAGTCCCTGGATGCCGTCATCGTGCCGATCGGTGGCGGCGGCCTGTGCGCGGGCGTGGCCGCGGCCGTCAAGCAGATGCAGCCGCATTGCCAGGTGTTCGGTGTCGAGCCGGAGGGGGCCGATACCATGCATCGCAGCTTTGCCGCCGGCTCGCCGCAGTCCATCGATCGCGTCGACACCATTGCCGACAGCCTGGGCGCGCCGCACGCGGCGCCCTACGGATTTGCCTTGTGCCAGCGCTTCGTGGATGGCCTGGTCAGGATCGGCGACCGGGACATGCAGCGCGCGATGGGCCTGCTGTTCGCCGACATGAAACTGGCCGTCGAACCGGCGGCGGCGGCGGCGACCGCCGCGCTGTGCGGGCCGTTGCGCGGGCGCCTGGCGGGCAAGCGCGTGGGCGTCATCCTGTGCGGTTCGAACATCGACCTGGCCACCTTCGCCAACCAGGTCGTGGCCTACACGCCTGCCGCGGATTGACAGAATCGCCGGCGGCTGCGCATCGGCCTGCCCCCGGGCCGATGTATGCTGCGGATTGGAATACGAATTCAATTTCGGGTTGGATCATGTACGAGACATTGCGCCATTGTGTCGTGACGAACCGGCGGACCCGCGGGGGTCGGCCATGACGGAAAAAAAGCCCGGCTCCGGAAAAGTCCGCGAGCGGGCCCGCTCCGCGCGCTCCGGGAAGGGCAAGACGGGCAAGGCCGTCCGGCCGGCGCGTACGCGGCGCAGCAACGCCGTGCAGGTGAAGCCGCCGCCACCGATCACGCGTCGGGGCCAGGCCACCCGGCAACGCCTGAAGGATGCCACGGCCCGCTTGCTGCACACGCGCTCCTACCACGAGATCCGGCTGGAGGACATCGCCCGCGAGACGGGCGTGCGGGTCAGCCTTTTCTATCACTATTTCCAGAGCAAGGCCGACATCACCCACGAGGTGCTTTCGGATCTGCTGGATGGTTTCCGTGGCGATGTGGCCGGGCGGCCGCGCGGCGACGATCCGCTGGCGGCCATCCATTTCGCCAACCAGCGCATGGTGGCGCTGTACGGGGCCAATCCCGGCGCGATGCGGTGCCTGCTCGAAGTGGACGAGGACCTGGCGCCCTTCGCGCCGATGTGGCGCGAGTTGACGCTGGGCTGGAACCAGCGCATCGCGGCCAACATCCGGCGGCAGTTTCCCGGGGCGTTTCGCAGCGAGGCGGAGTACCTGGCGCTGGCGTATGCGCTGGCCGGCACGGCGGACAGCTTCCTGTTCGAGTACTTCGTGCAGAAAAACCCGGCCTTGCTGGAGGCCTATCCGGGCGAGGAGGACGTGGCGCGCTTCCTGACCACGCTGTGGTACCGCGCGCTCTACCTGGCCAATCCGCCGGACGATTTTCTGCAGTCCCTGAAGGGGTTCAGGTCGATCGGCCTGCGCGCGAAAACGCCGGAATGATGGTGGTCAGGTGCGAGGGGGTCGACGGTGCGAGGGTGTCCGACGGTGCGAGGGTGTCAGGTACAGTTACTGGCCCTCGTTGTTGGCACTTGCCGGTTTCCGGCGCCAGTAACTGTACCTGACACCCCGAAGGTCCGGACCCTTCGACAAGCTCAGGACAGGCGAAGTCGAAGTGCCGTGCGATGCGGGTTTCCGGT
>CAZMMO010000032.1:0-11923 GCA_964567365.1 uncultured Rhodanobacteraceae bacterium
ACCAGCGCCAGCAGCAACACGAACGCGGTCGCCACCACCTCCACCAGCACGATCAGCCAATGCGAAAAGCCCGCTGCTTGCATAACTCCGGCCCCGGAAGCATCCATGGCTCGTCATTCTACGGGTTTTGACGACCGGACGGGTTCAGCCCGGCCGCCGGCGCCACAGGGCCCCGCCCAGGGCCACCCAGCCAAGCACGAAGGCCAGTCCGCCGAATGGCGTGACGAAGCCGATGGCCGCCGGGGCGCCCCATGCCAACGCGTACAGGCTGCCGCAGAAAAGCACGATGCCTACGGAAAACGCCCACAGCGCCACGCGGCGCGCGCGCGCCGGCCCCGGAACCAGGGCCGCGGCAACCAACGCCAGCACGTGCCAGAACTGGAAACGCACCGCCGTGTGCCACACGTCGAGGGCCTGCGCATCGAGCACGCCGTGCAGGCCGTGCGCGCCCCAGGCACCCAGCAATACGGCTCCGGCGCCGAACACGGCAATCACCACGGGCAAGGCATTTTGTCGCATTGGCAACTTCCTCGGCATGACGCTTGTCGTATCCTGCCATCATGACATACGCCAATGCACACCGTTTCCCGTACGCATGCCGACGTCTCGGCTGGCTGCTGCTGGCACTGGCCGCGACGGGACTGGCCCTGGCGGGCTGCTCGTCCGGCAACGCCAACCTCACCTGGCAACTCAATACCAGCGTACGCGGGCACCTGCCCGACCTCCACTTCCAGCTCACCGACGACAACGGACACACGGTCACGGCCAAGGACTTCCGCGGCAAGGTGGCGATCCTGTACTTCGGCTACACCCATTGCCCGGACGTGTGCCCGCTGACCCTGACCCATCTGCACATGGTGATGCAGAAGCTGGGGCCCCTGGCCGAGCATGTCCGCGTCCTGTTCGTCACCGTGGATCCGGCCCGCGACACCCCCGAGGTGCTGCACCAGTACGTCAACGCCTTCGACCAGCGCGACGTGGGCCTGACCGGCAGCGAGCAGCAGATCCGGGGCATGGCCAAGCGCTACCGCGTGGCCTTCAACAAGGGGCCGGCCAACGGCCAGGGCGGCTACGAGGTCAACCACAGTTCGGCCATCTACATCTTCGACGGCCAGGGCCACGTGCGCCTGCTGGCCACGCCCGCCGACACCACCGACGCCATCGCGCACGACGTGCGCCAACTGGTCAAGCTGGACCTGGCCTCATGAAGCGGTTCACCGCCCTGCCCTTGATGGCTGCCCTCGCGCTCGCCGCGGGCGCGCCGGCCCTGGCCGCTCCGGCCGCGGCCGGAGCGGACCAACCGGCCACGCAGGTCCAGGCCAGCCAGGCCTGGATCCGGCTGCTGCCCGGCGACCTGCCGGCCGGCGGTTACGTCACGCTGCACAACCGCGGCGACGCGCCGCGCGCGCTGACCGGCGCCAGCAGCCCGGACTACAAGCAGGTCATGCTGCATGTAAGCACCCTGCGCAACGGCATGTCGCACATGAGCAAGGTGGCCCGGCTCGCGCTCCCTCCCCACGCCACGGTCAAGCTTTCGCCGGGCGGTTATCACCTGATGCTGATGCACGCCAAGCGACCGGTCAAGGTCGGCGACACGGTTCCGGTCACGCTGGAATTCGCCGACGGCAGCCGCCTCGAAGTGTCCTTCCAGGCGCGGCCCGCCACCGCGCACTGATCCGGCCGGCTATCCGGCCTGCTTGTGCGCCAGGTCCGCCGGCGCGACCGCGTCGTGCGCCACCGCCGCCTCCCTGCCCCGCGGCGGCAGGCGGCCGTGCGAGGAAAGCAGCAGCCAGTGGCGGAACGCGAGCACCGCGCCCAGGGCCATCATCATGCCGCTGGGAACCCACAGGATCAGGCCGCCCAGGTGCTGCGACTGCATCGAGCTGACGTTGCTCAGGGCCCGGCCGCACAGGTCGTAGATGGGGTACAGCTCGGTGCGGGTGAAGGTGATGTAGGCGCCGGTCACGATCTGCGGCACCGCCACGAACAAGGGCGCCAGGACGCGCCAACCCGGCGCCAGCCGCGCCGGCGGGTGCGGGCGATGATCCAGGACCAGCCACCAGAACAGCAGGCCGTCGACGGTGACGCTCCAGTTCATCAGCCGATACAGACGCCAGTCCAGCATGGCCACGAAATGCACCGGCGGATACAGCCAGAACAGGATGATGCCGAAAAACAGCAACGACGCCACCACCGGGTGCAGCAGCACGTCGAGCAGGAAGCGCATCGGCGTGCTACCGACGATGCGGTTCCACACATGCACGCGCACACCGCGCGGCATGCCCGCGCGCAGCACCGATCCCGGCGCGGACAGGATGATCAGGAACGGCCCCATGTGATGCAGGCCCAGGTGCTGCAGGCGGTGGAGGAAGAACTCGCGCTCGGCGTAATAGTCGAAATGCGTCAGCAGCATCGCGTAGATCAGCGCCAGCCCGGTCCAGAAACCCAGTTGGCGCCACCATCCGGAGGGATGCCGCAGGCTGCCGCGCAGATACAGCAAGGCCGTCACCCCGATCACGACGATCACGGTCGGGGAAAATTCCCAGGGAACCAGCCAGGACAGGAAGCTCATGACCGCTTATTAAAGCAGAGCCGGCAAGAGCCCGGCGCGATGCGCCCCGCCGTGTGCGTTTATGCCGCAGCTCATCGCGGGCTCCCCCCGTACCGCCTGCGCCGGTCGCGGCGGGCACGATGCGAACGCCACGCGCCATAGCCGATGCCCAGCAATACCAGCAACAACGGCACCAGCACGACATTGACGAGTTTCAGGCGCACGCCCAGCGCGTCGATCTCGGCATTGAGCTGGTGCTGCACCTCGCGCAGTTGCTTGCGCAGGGCCAGCTTGCGCTTGAGGTTGCGGTCCAGCTCCTTGCGCGTATTGCTGTCCTTGGCCTGCACGGTGCCGGCCTTGCCCGGCTGCAGTTTCGCAAGACGGTGCTCGGTGGCGATCAGCTCTTTTTCCAGCGCCCGCTCCTTGGCCCGGAACTTCTCGCCCGCCGCGCGGCGCATGGCCACCACGCGGGTGAACGGACGTTGCGAGGTGGCGCGGCCGCGGATGGAGATCAGCGCCGAGGACCCGCTCAGGTAATCGACGATGTTGGCGACGAAATCCCCGTTGTCGGCAAAGGCGCTCAAAAGCTGCTCGCCCAGGAACGGCGTCGTCTGCACCCACAGGCGATTGGACAGGATGTCCGTGTCGGCGACCAGGATGATCTCGTTGGACTTTTTGGCCTCGTGCAGGTCGTCCGGCCCGTAGCGGTCGGGAAACGCCGTATGGAACACGCCGCGCAGGCGGCCGGCGATCACGTAGTGCTCGCCGCTTGGCTGGTAGTTCTCGAACAGCGTGGTCGGATCCACTGTCAGGCGCACCCGGCGCGCCGGCACCACCATGGCGTCGCCGCTGGTCTGCACCAGGGGCTCCAGGCGCGATTGCGTATGTCGCGAAAGCTCGAAATAGCCGCTGGTGGACACGTCGATATTGCGCAGGCTGGCCGTGATCACGTCGTGGTGGTTGATGTTGCTCGAAGTCAGGCCCAGCATGGCCGGATGCCGCACCGGCCGGGTCCCTCCCGGCAAGGCGATGGACAGGGCGCGCGAGCGGTCCAGCACCACCGAACCAGGATCGAATTGCACGCCCCAGGCCTGGAACAGGCGCGGCAGATCGGAATGGCTGCCGGCGATGTTGCCGGCCACCGCGCCCACCGGACGGGCGTCCATCTCGGCATCGGGATCGACGAACACGACCAGGTGCCCGCCATGCAGCACGTACTGGTCGATGGCGAACAACGCCGACGTGGGCAGGTCCTTGGGGTGGATGACCAGCAGGGCGCGGGTCTGGCTGTCGATATGCTGGACGCGGGACGCGTCGAGCATGTGGATGTCGAACAACTGGTGCAACTGCCGCATCACGGCCCAGGACGGAGTCCCGGTCACCGGGTCCCCGTCGATGGGCAGGCTGCTGAGGATGTCCACGCGCGGCTTGTGCGTCATGTTCAACTCGTACAGCAGCTTGGTGATGTTGTACTCGAGGAAGGCCTCCTCCTTGGGATCGAAGAACGGGATCGACAGCTGGGTCCCGCGCACGTTGCGCCCGGCCAGCCCGAAGAACACGCGCTCGCCGTTGCTGCCGCCGGGCATGGCGGTCAACCCGGCACCGAAGGCGCGGTCCTCGTTGTCCGAATACGGCACCGGATCGACCACCTCGAGCCGGATGCGGCCGTGCGACCGCGCCACCATTTCGTGCAGCATCTCCTCCACGCGCTGCTCGTAGCTGCGCAGCTTGGGCAGGTCGCGGGTGGCGTGGCCGGAAAAATACAGCGTCAGGCGGATCGGCTGACGCAAGTGGCCGATGATCTTCAGCGTGCCGGGCGACAGGGTGTACAGGCCATCCTCGGTCAGGTCGATACGGGGCGCCCGCGTCCACTGGCTACTGGCCACCACGGCCGCCACGAACGCCACCACCAGGACGCACAGCCCCAGCACGGCCAGCAACGAACGGTAGGTCGCGGCGCGCATGTCAGCGCGCCCGCCGCAGGTTGAGCATGATGATGCCGGCCGCGAGCCAGAACACGATGCTGAGCACGAAATAGATCACGTCGCGGATGTCGAGCACGCCGCGCGCGATGGCCGCAAAATGATGCAGGAAGCTCAGATCGGACACGGCCTGCACCAGCGACGCAGGCAGGATCCCGGCCGCGGCGTCGAGCACCAGCGGCTGCCCCGCCAGCAGCAGCACGAAGCACACGGCGGCCGTGAGGATGAAGGCCACCACCTGACTGCGCGTGAGCGTGGACAGGCAGCAGCCCACGGCCAGGTACGCACCGGCCATCAGCAGGCTGCCCAGGTAGCCGGCCAGGATGATGCCGTTGTCGGGCTGGCCGAGGTAATTGACCGTGAGCCAGATGGGAAACGTCAACGCCAGCACCAGGGCCACGAAGATCCACGCCGCGAAGAACTTGCCCAGCATCGCCTGGGTGGCCGTGATCGGCAGCGTCAGCAGCAGCTCCATGGTGCCGCTCTTGCGCTCCTCGGCCCACAGTTGCATGGACAGGGCCGGCACCAGGAGCAGGTACAGCCAGGGATGGAAGTCGAAGAACGGCTGCAGGTCGGCCTGGCCGCGCGCGTAGAAATGCCCCAGGTAGAAGGTCAACGCACCGGCCAGGATCAGGAAGATCACGCTGAACACCCAGGCCAGCGGGGTCACGAAATAGCTGCGCAGTTCGCGCCGCATCACCGCCAGTACGGCGCTCATGAGGGAGCCTCCGCGTGCGTGGTGATCTGGCGGAACACCTCATCCAGGCGCCCGCGTTCCAGCTGCAGTTCGGACAACTGCAGGCCCTGCTCGCGCAGCAGGTCCTGCACCGGCTCGAGGATGCGCCGACCCGCGCGCGGAAAAACGGTGACGCGCCCGTCCAGCGGGTCGACCTCCACCGCCGCCACCTCGGGCAGCCGCTCGAGCATGCGGCGCGCCACGCCGGCGCCGGGTGCGCTGAAGGAGACCGCGCCATGGTAGCGCGAGCGCATCTCCAGCTCGGCCGGCGTGGCATCGGCCAGCAGATGGCCCTCGGCAATGATGACCACGCGGCTGCACAGGGCATGCACCTCCTCGAGCAGATGGGTCGAAATCAGGATGGTGCGGTCGCGCGCCATGGCGTCGATCAGGGTGCGCACCTGTTGCTTCTGGTTGGGGTCGAGACCGTCGGTCGGCTCGTCGAGCATCAACGCGGGCGGATCGTGGAGGATGGCCTGGGCCAGCCCGACGCGACGCCGGAACCCCTTGGAAAGGGTATCGATGGGCTTGTACAGCACGGCATCCAGTTGCAGCCGTTCCACCACGTCGTCGAACCGCCGCCAGGCGGTCTCGCCGCGCAGGCCGCGCGCCCGCGAAACGAATTCCAGGAATTCGCGCACGGTCATTTCGCCGTAGCTGGGCGCCCCTTCGGGCAAGTACCCCAGGGATCGACGCGCCTCCAGCGGTTTTTTGCGCACGTCGAAGCCGCACACCCGCGCCGTGCCCGACGTGGGCGCGAGAAAACCCGAGATCATGCGCATGACCGTGGATTTGCCCGCCCCGTTGGGCCCCAGCAAGCCCAGCACCTGGCCCGGCTCGGCACGCAGCGTGAGGCGGTCGACGGCCGTCAGGGAGCCATAGCGGCGGGTGATCTGTTCGGTCTCAATCATGCCTGTCGGGTATTCGCCATGCCGGGAGTACCTGCACCCCGGACACCCTGCAGCGCCGGAGCCATCCGCAGGCGGGGCCTTGCGGCCAGTCTACATGCACGCTACCGGGCACCGCAGGCGCGGCAGGCCACGGGGCCCGGCCGCGCAGCCATGTGACCCATGCAAAAGCCCCCGCCTGCGACGGGGGCTTTTGCCGTTTCCTGCCGGCGGACGCGGCGTGCTCAATCGGCCGTCGCAGCCGCCGCCGGCGCGCTGGCGGCGTTGGCCGGAGCGCTGCCGGCGCTGGCCGGCTTGGCAAACGGATTGGCCGGCTCCATGCCTGCGGCCTGCTCGGGCGTCTGCTTGGGCGCTGCGGACACGGGCAGGAAGATCTTGAAGGTCTGCTGGTCGAAGGCCAGCGGCTTGCCGTCCGGGCCCGGGTCGCCATAGGCCGCGATCTGCTTGTCGTACGGCCGATGGTTGACCGCATCGTAGGGATAGCCGTGAGTGTCGGCATACGCTTCCAGGCGCAACCGGGTGGGCGGAATGCCCGCCGGCGAGCCGTACCACACGCCCTGCAGCGCCTTGCCGCCGAAGGCCAGCATGCCGCGCACGTCGGCATTGACGACCAGGCGGCCATGCTTGTCCAGGCTGCCCGGCTGCGGGCCCTCGGATTCGGCCTTCGCCTTGCCGGCGCTGGCGGCCGCGGCCGGCTGCGCCGAACTGCCGGCAGCGGCCGTGCTGGCGGCGCCGGCGGTCGTGGAAGCGGCGGCGGCAGCCTCCTGCTCCGGCGCATGCGGCGCCGACAGGGTGTATTGCTTGCCATCGATGGTCAGCGTGTCGCTGTCGATCGGGATGGCCACGTCGAACGAGTAGTTGGTGTCGCCGTAGTTGGTGGTGAAGCGGATGCGCGGACCGACCGCGTGCACACCCAGCTTCTTCATCGCGGCCAGGATCTCGTTCACGGCCTTGTCGCTGGCGGCCCCCACGTCGGTCAGGTTGCGCTTGGCCGAAGTGGACACCAGCAGGACCGGCTGCTGCGGCGTGCTGACGATCTTGGGATCCAGGTCGTTGTAGGCGATGTTGGGGATGGAGGCCAGGACGTTCTGCAGGTTGTGCAGGCTGAACTTGATCAGCGTGTCCGGATTGCCGTGGATGTACAGGCCGGAATAACGGTTGACGAGGTTCCAGCCGTAATCGACGTCATAGCCCCAGGTGATCTTGACCAGCTTCTGTGAACGCCCGGTACGCTCCAGATGGATGGTGAAGTGCTTGTTGGTGCCGTGCCACTGGTTCTTCAGGCCCCACACGAAGGTGGCCTGGCCCTGGGTCTCGACCTCGTCGAATCCGGGCTTGGCCGAGATCAGGGTCAGCGAGCCGTTGCCCACCTGGGGGTTGCTGCTGGTCCAGCTGATGCCGGCGCCAGGCCCGTACCATTTGTCCGGCGTCTGCTGGTACTGGATATGCGGATCGTACGAGCTCTGCATCGAATAGTCGGGAAAACGCCGGTAATTGTTGAACAGGTCGTATACGTGGCGAATGTCCTTGCTGACTGTGACCGAACGCTGGATATGCCCCGTCGAGGGCAAGGCAATGCCCACGATCAGGGCCAGGATGACCACGATGATCAGGGCAACGATGAATTCATAAACACGCGTCATTCCGGCAATCTCCGAACCTCTTGTCTCGACGCGCCGGACCCTCTCGCCAGCCCTCGCGTCCCCATGGGTCGGCACGCATGCACTGGATACGCGCACGGCACCGAAGTGCCTGATGGTACTGGTTCGGCCGCCATCGGGCTAGTGGGGCCTCATGACACCGTCACCACGCCGGAAAATCAGACGATGCCAAGCTCCAGAGCCTTCAATACCGCGCGGGTGCGGTCGCGCACGCCCAATTTGGAGAGAATGTTGGACACGTGGTTTTTTACCGTGCCCTCGGCCACATGCAGGGAATTGGCGATTTCCTTGTTGCTGTAACCGCCGGCCAGCAGGCGCAGGATCTCGGTTTCGCGGCCGGTCAGCGGGTCGGGCTGCTCCAGGCTGGTGAACTGGTTCTGGATGCGGTCCACCCCGGCCAGCAGGCGCTGGGTCACCGCCGGGGAGACCAGCGACCCGCCCTCGGCCACGGTACGGACCGCCTCCACCAGTTGCTCCAGCGACACGTCCTTGAGCAGGTAGCCGCGCGCGCCGGCCTTGAGCCCGGCCAGCACCAGCTGGTCGTCGTCGAAGGTGGTGAGGATGACCGTGGGCGGCAGGGCCTCCCGGGCCGACAGTGCCTGCAGCACCTCGATGCCGCTCATGTCGGGCATGCGCAGGTCCAGCAGCATCACGTCCGGCTTCAGTTCCGGAACCAGGGCCACCGCCTGCCCGCCATCGGCGCATTCGGCGACCACGCTGATGTCGTCGGCGAGGTCCAGCAAGGAACGGACTCCTTGCCGCACCAGGGTCTGGTCATCCACGAGACAGACGGAAATCATTCGGGCCTCCCGAAATGTAAAGGTGGAAAATCAGGTGTGGACCGCGTCGGAATGCCCGGCGCGCGCCAGCAGGGGGGACGGGGTGGCGGTATCGGTGGCATAGCCGATCTCCGGTGCCAGCGGCAGCCAGGCTTCCAGCTTGAACCCGCGCGGCAGGCCGCTGGCGATTTCCAGTTGCCCGCCGAACTCCGCCAGGCGCTCGCGCATGCCGGACAGGCCGTTGCCGGGACGCGGGTGCGCCGCGCCCTGCCCGTCGTCGTGCGCGACCAGGTGCAGCCGGTTTCCGGCCACGCGCTCGAAACGCAGCCACAAGTTGTTGGCGCCGGCATGGCGCACGGTGTTGGTGATGATTTCCTGCACGCAACGCAGGAGCACCTGCGCCCGACGCGGATTCTCCACCGCGAAGCGCGGCGGCAGGTCCAGATGCACGGACAGCGCCGGCACCCCCTCGATCAGCCCCTTCAGCGCCTGGGTGAGGTCCAGGGCGTCGTCCTGACGCATCTCGCTGACCACCTCGCGCACGTCGGCCAGCAGGTGCTTGGCCGTGCTCTGGGCCTTGCGCACATGGGTGGCGGCCGGCTCGCTGGCCAGGTGGTTGGCCACTTCCAGGTTCAGGCTCAGTGCGGTCAGGTGATGGCCCACCAGGTCGTGCAACTCGCGGGCGATGCGGATGCGCTCGGCGATGCGGCTGGACTCGGCCAGCAACACGCGCGTGGCCCGCAGCTCCGAATTGAGCTGCCGCTGCCGCTCGCGCTCGGCGGCCTGCTGACTGGCGATCATGGAGGTGACAAACATCAGGGCCGACGTGCCCAGATACAGGGCCACCTGCAGCAGGGCCTTGCCGATCCCGGCCATGCCCGACTCGAATTCGGGGAAGCTGGCAAACACCGGCACCAGCGCCAGATTCTGCAGGACCATCCAGGACACGCCCATCGGCAGCGGCAGCAGCCAGGGCAACACCACCGAGATGACCACCATCAGCAACGCCGACAGGCCGCTGTGGCTGTACCAGCCGATGGCCAGGGCGGCGGCGGTCATGATGGTCAGGCCGAGCAGTTTCAGCGCCCAGTAGCGGCGCGTGCCCAGGCGATGGGTCAGCAGCCAGTAGACCACGCCGAACACGACGTAGCAGACCGACCACAGCAACAGCGCCAGGCTGGAGCGGTCCAGCTCGGTCAGGCGATTGACCGCCCAGCTGGTCACCAGCGGCACGCCCACGCACAGGTAGGCGAAAAAGGCCGCATAGCGCAACAGGCGGACGTGCGTGAAATACGGTCGCGACATGCCCGCATCATAGGCTGACAAGGCGGGTGTGCAAGCAGCGGAAGTCATGCACGGGCCCGTGCCGGAAGTCCCGGTCGCTTTCGGAGACTCCTTCACGGTACTGAATGAAGCAGCCGGATCAACGCCGATTTAACTGTCCGGGCGCGGGCCCATGGCATAATGGAAGGTACCTTCGGAGCGCCCGCTTACCAGAGCGTCCCGCGTACAACGCACCCAATGGAGTCAAACGAATGGTCCTGGCCATCCGTGACGTGCACCAGCACGACCTGGACGCCGTCCTCGCCCTGAACAACGCCGCCAACGGCGGCATTTCGCCCATGGACGGAACCCAATTGCGGCACTTTTTCCGGATTGCCGATTATTTCCGCGTGGCCGAGATCGACGGTCACCTGGCCGGCTTCCTGATCGCCTTGCGCGAGCATGCCGACTGCCGGGAAGCCCGCTTCCAGTGGTTCCGGCAACGCTACGAGCGGTTCGTCTACATCGACCGCATCGTGGTGGCCAACGCCTATCGCCGGCACGGCCTGGGACGCGTGTTCTACTCGGACGCGCAAAGCTTCGCCGAGCCGCGCGTGCCCATGCTGGCCTGCGCCGTGGTCCTGGAACCGCGCGACGACGTCGCCGTCCTGTTCCACGGTACCTACGGCTTCCAGGAAATGGGCCAGATGGTCCTGCCCGAAAGCGGCCACCATGTCGGCCTGCTGGGCAAGCAGCTGGACAGCTACCAGTTCGTGCGCGAGCACTACGGCGACGAGGAGCATCTGCCGGCCCTGCCCTGGCTGGCCGGGCGGCTGTCGCCGTCCCACGATCCGCAACCCATGACAGGCAGCCATTGCGCATGAATGCCCCCTTGCCTGCCGGCGAGACACCCTGCGATCTGCGTTTCGGACAAGTTGGCCTGGCCTGCGTACGCGTGCGCCAGGCCGATCCCGCGGCCCTGTGCGAGGACCTGGAAAGACGCGTGCGCGCCGCGCCGCAACTGTTCACCCGCACCGCCGTGGTGCTGGACCTGAGCCACCTCGCCGGCCTGCCCGACGACGGCACCGTGGACGCCCTGCTCGAAGCCGTGCGCGCGGCCGGCATGCTGCCCGTGGGCCTGGCCTACGGCGACGGCGACACCGACGCCCTGGCCCAGCGCATGGGCCTGCCGGTCATCGCCAAGTTCCGCGAGGCCTTCGAGCGTGGCGCGACGGCAACGGCAGCGGTCGCACCGGCGACAGCGGATGTCCCCGCGCCCGACGATCCCCTCGCCGACGCGCCCATGGCCGGCGACTCGACGGCCACCGCCCAGTTGCACGCCCGCACCGTGCGCTCGGGCCAGCAGATCTACGCGCGTGACCGCGACCTGGTCCTGACCGGCACCGTGGCCAACGGCGCCGAGGTTATCGCCGACGGCTCCATCCACATCTACGGCACCTTGCGCGGCCGCGCCCTGGCCGGCGCCCAGGGCGACGAGGACGCGCGCATTTTCTGCACCGACTTCCGGCCCGAACTGGTTTCCCTGGCCGGGCACTACCGCGTGTTCGAGAAAATTCCGCGACAGTTCGAGGGTCGCGCCGTGCAGTGTCGACTCGAAGGCGAGAAACTCCTGATCGAAACGCTGTAGACACCACCGCAACCGCATCACCATCCCACCCTCCCGCACCACCCAACCCCGATCCATACAGGGCAACCACAGACATTCGGAGAGTCACCTTGGCACAGATCATCGTCGTCACATCCGGCAAGGGCGGGGTCGGCAAGACCACCACCAGCGCTTCCCTGGCCACGGGCCTGGCACAGGCCGGCAAGAAAGTGGCCGTCATCGATTTCGACGTCGGCTTGCGCAACCTCGACCTGATCATGGGTTGTGAGCGCCGCGTCGTGTACGACTTCGTCAACGTCATCAACGGCGAGGCCACGCTCAAGCAGGCCCTGATCAAGGACAAGCGCCTGGAGAACCTGTTCGTGCTGGCCGCCAGCCAGACCCGCGACAAGGACGCGCTGACCCAGGAAGGCGTC
>CAZMMO010000033.1:0-11915 GCA_964567365.1 uncultured Rhodanobacteraceae bacterium
TTCTCGCGTCAAGTGCGCGTGTTGGGATCGAAGACAGGGTACAAGTTCAATTAATTACCTCCGTCCCCTTTTACGCGTCCCCTTTTACGCGCGTTCCCTTTTACGCGGGGGATGCGTCTGCCATGACGAGTGGTTCGTATACGCTGGCGCTTTCGGGTGGCACTCTGTAGTCATCGGCGTCAGGTGCCTCATCCCGGTCGGTCGCCAAGGGCTGGTGGTGAACGCGGCACCTGCGGCGGGCAGGGCATCCACTTGCAGGTTTTTCGATGATGAACTTTGTTTCTTGCGCGGGCGTGCGTCGCGACAAGTACCTTGGGCGCGTTTGCGCCGTGGCGATGGCCATGGCCGGCGTGTTGTTCGGCGTGGCGCCGGCGGTGGCATGGGCGGCGCAGGGGACGCTGCCGCATCTGGCGCGGCGTCATGGGGCCACGCAATTGATCGTGGATGGCAAGCCGTTCCTGATGCGTGCGGGCGAGCTGGAAAATTCCTCGGCCTCCAGTCTGCCGTTCCTGGACAAGCTGTGGCCCAGGCTCAAGGCCATGCACCTCAATACCCTCATTGCGCCGGTCTACTGGAATCTGGTCGAGCCGCGGGAAGGGCATTTCGACTTTCGTAGCGTGGACGGCCTCATCGACGGCGCCCGCGCCCACCACATGCACCTGGTGCTGTTGTGGTTCGGAAGCTGGAAAAACAGCATGTCGAGCTATGCGCCGGGCTGGGTCAAGCGTGATTCCGACCGGTTTCCGCGTGCACGGCGTTCCGATGGCACGCCCATGGAAATCCTGTCGGCCTTTGGCAAGGCCAACCTGGAGGCGGACAGCGCGGCGTTTGTCGCATTGATGCGGCACGTGAAAGACAAGGATGCCGGGCACCACACGGTGGTCATGGTGCAGGTGGAGAACGAGGTCGGCATGATTCCCGAAGCCCGCGACCACGGCGCGCTGGCCAACGCCGCGTTCCGCGCTCCGGTCCCGGCGGCGCTTACCGGTTACCTGTCCCGGCACGAGGACACCCTGGCCCCTGCGCTCAAGGCCGCCTGGCAGGATCATGGGTCCAGGGTCGGCGCGGATTGGGCCGCGACGTTCGGTGCCGGTCTGCAGACCGACGAGTGGTTCACGGCGTGGACGGAGGGGCGTTACACCGGCGCGGTCGCCGCCCGCGGCAAGGACGTCTATCCGCTGCCCATGTATGTCAATGCGGCACTGGTGCGGCCGGGCAAGAAGCCCGGGCAGTATCCCAGCGGTGGTCCGCTGCCGCATCTGTTCGACATCTGGCATGCGGCGGCTCCCGCGATCGATTTTTTCGCGCCGGACATCTATTTCCCCAACTTCCGGGCGTGGGCGGGGAAGTACGCGCGGCCCGGTGTCCCCTTTTTCATTCCCGAGACCGGCCGGGTGTCGGGGGCGCAGATGGGCGTCAATGCCTTGTATGCCTATGCGCAGTTGAATGCCATGGGGGTTTCACCCTACGGACCCGAATTCCTGTCCGCCGGGGATGCGAAGGCGTTGGGCCAAGCGTATGGCATCGTCGCGCAGATGGCGCCGTTGATTCTCGCCTGCCAGGGCACCGGAAAGATGGTCGGCGTGCTTCCGCCCATGCGATTCAATGGCGACGTCGACCTGGATCCGCAGACCGTGGTGCTCGGCGACTACACGATCACGATCCGTTTCGGCAAGCCCGGAGCCGTGTCGAAAAACGGCGCCGCGGCCTCGGTGGCGCATGGCGGCCTGATCATCCAGACGGGTCCGGACGACTTCTGGTTTGCGGGCACCGGCATGACCATCTATTTCGGCCTGCGCGGCCATGCCCACGAACGGGCCGGCATCGACGCCATCTGGGCGGGGCGCTTCGTGCAGGGGCGCTGGGTGCGCGGTCGCCAGATGAATGGCGACGACGACAACCAGGGGCGTTATCTGCGCTTGCCGGCCAACCGGTTTTCCATCCGCCGGGTAAGGTTGTACCGCTACCACTAGTCGTGTGGATTACGTGGACAGGGGCCGGGGGAAGCGTGCTCCGACCTCGCCCGCTACGCGGGCGAAGCCCACACCTGAGCCCAATAAAGGGGACGGAGGGAATTAAGAAGCCTTAATTCCCTCCGTCCCCTTTATTGCGTCCCCTTTATTGCGCGTTCCGGTCTTCCGGCTCCGGCTTTTTTTGTTAACATATAAGAATGATACTCACTCGTATTTGCTCGCCGGCGCTGGTTGTCCTGTTTACGTTCCTGTCCGTATCGCTTCCGGCCGTATCCGGTGCGCCGGATCAGCCGGCCGGCATGCGCGTGCAGCAGACGTGGCAATTGCTGGATTACGTGGCCACCGATTACCCGGGGGCGGTGCGTGGTCACGAGGTGATCGACCCCTCCGAATACGCCGAGCAGATCGAGTTCACGCGGACCGTTGAGGCCAATCTGCAGCAGCTTCCCGCCGACCCGGCGCTGGCGGATTTGCGAAAGCGGGCCAGGGCCCTGGTGCAGGCCGTCGAGGCCAAGGCCGCCAGCCGTGAAGTGGCCGGCAAGGCACATGCCTTGGCGGACGCGTTGCTGCAGGCCTATCCCGTGCCTTCGGCCCCGACCGCGGCGCCCGACGTGGCGCGCGGTGCCGCATTGTACGGGCAACAGTGCGCGGCCTGCCATGGCCGTACCGGCGACGGGCACGGGCCGGCCGCGGCGCATCTGGATCCGCCGCCGATCGCCTTCACCGACGCGGCGCGGGCCGACCGGCGCAGTCCCTTGTCCCTGTACCAGGTGATCACGCAGGGCGTCGAGGGCACGGCCATGGCCAGCTATGCCGACAGCCTGAGCGATGCCGAGCGCTGGGACCTGGCGTATTACGTGGGCACCCTGGCCTACCCGCAGGCTGCCGATCAGGGGGCGAAGGACTGGCATGACAACGCGGCCATCCGCGCCCGCATCAGCAGTCTGGGCGAGCTGTCCCATGCGCGGGTCGCGCAGTTGTCGCCGTCCTTCGGCGTGGCCACTTCACGGGCGGTGATCGGCTGGCTGCGTGCCCATCCCGATGCCGTCGGCCAGGCTCCGCAGGGCATCGCGCTGGCGCGGGCGCGGTTGTCGGCCAGCCTGCAGGCTTACCGTGACGGGCGTACCGGGGAAGCGGTGCAGTTGGCCTTGTCCGCCTACCTCGACGGCGTCGAGCCGGTCGAGCCGCGCCTGGATGCGCGCGACCGCGGCCTGCGCAGCCGCATCGAGACCGCCATGGGCGCCTATCGCACCCAGGTGTCCGGGCATGCCGCGATGGACGAAGTGCAAAGCCGCTACGCCACGGCCGACGGGCTGCTGGTGCGGGCCCAGGAGCAATTGCAGGAAGGCTCGGAGAGCTGGGTGCCGACTTTTGCCGGAGCCTTCACGATCGTCGTGCGCGAGGGGCTGGAGGCCCTGCTGGTCGTCGTCGCCCTGCTGGCTTTCCTGCGCCGGGCGGAAAGGCCCAGGCTGGCGCGCCCCGTACATCTGGGCTGGGTGCTGGCCCTGGTGGCGGGAGGCATTACCTGGGCCGTCGCGCGCTATTTCATTTCCATCAGTGGCGCCAGCCGCGAGCTCACCGAAGGCCTGTCCTCGCTGTTTGCCGCGGCCGTGCTCCTGAGCGTGGGCCTGTGGATGCACCAGAAAAGCATCGGCGGCCGCTGGCAGGCTTACCTCAAACAGAAGATGGATGCGGCCCTGCAGCGACGCTCGGCCTGGTTCCTGTTCGGGCTGGCCTTCCTCACCGTGTACCGCGAGGTCTTCGAGACCATCCTGTTCTACGCCGCGCTGTGGGGCGACGGCCACCACCTGTCGATGCTGGGCGGCCTGGCGGCCGGGGCGGTGGTGCTGGCGTTGATCGCCTGGGTGATGCTCAAGACCAGCCGGCGCCTGCCGCTGGGACGCTTTTTCTCGGCCAGTTCCGCCTTGATCGCCGTGCTCGCCGTGGTCTTGGCCGGCAAGGGCGTGGCCGCCTTGCAGGAAGCCGGGTGGATGGGCGTGAACGTCGTCGCGGCGCCGCGCATCGAGTGGCTGGGCATCTACCCGACCCGTGAATCCCTGCTGGTGCAACTGGCCGTGGTCGTGGTGCTGGTCGTGGGCTATGTCGTCAACGTTCGCCGGGGACGGCATTTGCAGGTGTCGGAAACCACCTGAGGATTTGGTGCGACGGAAATTCCATCCGGCGTGGATGGACCGCAATGCGCAGGTGCGCCGCCGGTTTCTGTCAATACATCCTGGCAACGAGCCGTTAGCATGTGTCGGAAGCAGCAAAGAGGTCGTGGGTGACACACGCGCATGTTTTGTTGATCGATGATGAGCCGGAGTCCATGGGATCCGTGCTGGCGGCCCTGCGTGGGCAGGAAGGCTGGCGGGTGGATCTGGTCACCAGCGGCAAACAGGGTGTCCAGCATGCCCGGGCCCTGTCGCCGGACCTGATTCTGCTGGACGTGCTCATGCCGGGCATGGACGGTTTTGCCGCATGCCGGCTGCTGAAGGAACAGCCGGCCACGCGCGCGATTCCGATCCTTTTTCTCACTTCCGCAGCAGGCGCCGATGACCGCTTGGCGGGGCTGGCCGATGGCGGGGTCGATTACGTGACCAAACCCTGCCTGCCGGCCGAGGTGGTGGCGCGCGTACGCATCCATCTGCGCCTGGCCGGACGTGCCGCGGCCTCGCCCGGCGGGCCCGAGGAGCTGTTGTCGCCCGACGAACTGGTGTTGCGCGCGGCCCTGCGCTGGATCGGTGCCCATCTGGCACAGTTGCCTGCGCTGGACGAGATTGCCCACAAGGTGGGTACGTATGACAAGAGGTTGTCGGCCATCTTCCGCCGGCACCTGGGCATGACGGTGTTCGCCTGGGTGCGTGAGGAGCGCTTGCGGGTCAGCCGGGATCTGCTGGTCACTACCGATCTGGGCATCCACGACATTGCCGCGAAGGTCGGGTTCCAGAGCGCCGCCAATTTTGCCACGGCCTTCCGCAAGCGCATGGGCGTCACGCCCACTTGCTACCGCGCCCATGCGCAGCAGGGCAATGCCACGGGAGGGACGGGTGCGGGTTGAAACCGGGCGCTGGCTGTTGGCGCTGTGGCTTTTGACTTGGATGCCGTGGGCGTGGGCGGGAGCGTCGGCCACGGCGCCTGCCTGCCCCGGGGACGTGCTGTCGCTGGCACCCGCGACGGGGCTGATCGGCGTCCCCGAGGGCAGCCTGACGGTGGACGAGGTCATGCAACTGCCGGCTTCGCGATTTCAGACCGTCGATGCGGGCAGGCTGCTCGATCATGGCGTGACGGACTGGTGGCTGCGGCTCAAACTGCACAACGCCACCGATCACACCTGCCGGCGCTGGCTGCTGATCGGGCCGGCGCGCCTGCGCACGGTGACCGTGTTCGTGCAACGTGGTGATGGCTGGAACATCATGCGCAGCGGCACCAGTTTCCCCTGGCGCGAGTGGGCGTTGCCAGAGCGCCAACCGGTGTTTCCACTGACGCTGGAACCAGGGCAGACCGCCGTCGTGCTGGCACGCGTGCCCGGCAGTGGCGTGATGCTGTCATTCACCCCCGAGCTGTGGAATCCGGTGGATTATCAGAAGGTCGAGATGCGGCGCTCCCTGGTGCGCGGTCTCGCCTATGGTGCGATCTTCCTGCTGGTGGTCGTGAGCTTGATTCTGGCCTTTGTCTACCGCCGTCCGGCGCTGTGCTACATGGCTCTGGGCGTGGGCGCGTTCGTGGCCTACGTGGTGTCGCAAAACAACTATCCGTTCATCTATCTGTGGCCGCAATCGCCGCAGTGGAACCTGTGGGTGCGGTATTGCCTGTCGGGCCTGTACCTGGCCGGCGCCTGGGCGTATTTGAGCGAGATCACGCGCATGCGTCGATTGGGGCGGGGATGGGCGCGATGGTCGCGGGTCATCCTGGTGGCCTATTTGTTGATTGCCGTGTTCGGAGGGTTGTTGCATGCCCCGGCGTGGATCAGTCGCTCGATGTTGCTGTTGATGCAAGCCAGCAACTGGTTGCTGGCGCTGGTGGTGGTGGTCGGTTGGCGCCGTGGCCTGATGCGCTCCTGGTATCCCCCCGTACTGGTGGCCTGCCTGTTTCTGCGCAACATCAATTGGTACGGGCATCTGCTGGGTCTGCCGATCGAGCCTCAGGGAGGCAACAACATGTTTGCCTGGCCCGTATTCGGAGCCAGCATGTTCCTGCTCGGTACCCTGGTCATGGAGGTATTGGCCGGACGCCGCCGACAGCTGCGGGCCCAGGCGGCACTGGATCGTCAGCGGGCCACCGAAAAGCAGCGCCTGGAACGAACCGTGGCGCTGCGGACCGATGAGCTGGAGCGCGCGCTGCATGCACGCAGCCGGCTGCTGGGCCACATCAGCCATGATTTGCGCTCGCCGTTGACCGGCATGCTCGACAGTGTCCGGCTGTGGCGCAAGGGCGACGACAGCCGTGACCATGCGCGCGTGATCGAGCGCTATGCGCAGCGGCAGATGGACCTGATCGACGAACTGCTCGATTACACGCGCAGCGAGTTGCGGGATCTGGAGGACAACCCCGCTCCCGGTTTTCTGTACGCCTTCCTGCATGACGTGGCCGAGCAGGCCGAACTGCTGGCGGCGCGCCGGGACAACCGGTTCGAGGTGTGCCTGGCGGACGACCTTCCGGGCCGGGTGTGGGCCGATTTCCATCTTCTGCGACGCGTGCTGTTCAATCTGTTGAGCAATGCCGCCAAGTTCACCGAGCACGGCTGGATCCGGCTGAGCGTCCGGGCGTATCCGGCATCCACGGCGGACCGCGTCGGCCTGCGCTTCGTCGTCGAAGACGACGGCCCGGGCATTGCTCCGCAGGAACGCGCGCGCCTGATGCAGCCGTATGCGCGTGGCGAACGGGGGAAAGGCCACGATGGTTTCGGCCTGGGCCTGGCCATCGTCGGCAGTCTGCTTCGGCGCATGGGCAACAAGCTGATCATCGACGACTCTCCCGGCGGAGGGGCCTGTTTCCACTTCCTGCTCGAATTGGAAACGGCGGCGGAAGCCGACGTGGAACCGGTGGTCGACGCGGACGAGGACCTGGACATCGACGGTCGGGGGCGGGTGGTGCTGGTGGTCGATGACGATCGCCAGTTGCGGGAACTGGCCAGCGATCTGCTGGATGGCTACGGTTTCGATGCGGTAACCGCCGCTGACGCCGTCGAGGCTGCCGGCATGGTGCGCGAACTGGACGTCGATGTGGTCGTGACCGACCAGTACATGGACGGCATGGGTGGCTGGGAATTGCTGCGCCGCATCCGCGAAAGCCGCCCTTCGCTGCCGGTGGTGCTGTATTCGGCCATGCCGGCGCAACGCCCGGAGGACGTCGCGGCCACGCTGGATTTCGACGTCACCGTGCTCAAGCCGGCCAGCGGCGCCGAACTGGTGCGCCTGGTCGCGTCGGTGGCGGGTGTGCCGCGGGAACGTGTTGCCGCGGTCGACGACCGGACCACCTGAGGGGAGAGGCGGCGCAGGCGCATTTGTCCGGATGTCCCCATGGGCCGGATGAGGCGTCATGCGGACTCATGCGGAGGTTCCCTGCGTCGGGGGCGGTTTCGGGCCCGCCGCCGGGTACACGTTTTCGGCAGGATTGCGTCGGGCGCGGCATTCGTTGGCAACGAATCTGTTGTCCGCTGCAGCAAACATCCATGGCAACGCAAGTACATGTATTGCTGGTGCATTCGCAAAAACCGGTCTTTGCGCGAGCGTATTTTTCCAGCGAAAATGTCACGTATATCATTGATTCTGCTATTTATTTTTCCTTGATACGTGGATACCATCCGGGCCAGCAAATGGGCCGTAGAGCATGTCGGCACGTTGAATACCGGCGGGTCATGGAGAACAGGGGCTCCGATGACCGGTGGCCGGAATGAGCTTCGCGATTCCTCTGTTCGAACCAATCCGACAGTCGTATCGCGTCGTGTTGCGTGAAGAGTGAAGGCGGCCAGCAGGGGCCATTCGATTTGCGTGGTTCCGAAGCCGGTGCGCGGAAGGGTTCCGCGTGCCGAGGGTATTCACACGCCATCGCGGCGTCGATGGGTTCGACCGGGAACAGACGAATGAACAGGATTTACAGCAAGGTTTGGAATGCGGCACTGCGGCAGCTGGTGGTGGCTTCGGAACTGGCCGGCAGAGGCGGCAGGGGGTCGGTCCGGGAAGGTGCCTCTAGCATGCGCCGCCGCCTTGCCGGAGGATTGGTCCTGGCCATCGCCATGGCATGTGCCGGAACCGCGGCGGCCCAGAGCACGCAGGACTGGAAGCTCCAGGCCAACGGCGACACCGCCACCGACGTGGCCACCGGCGATACGGTGCAGTTTCTCGATGGCGACAACATCAGCATCACGCGCAACGGTACGGACATCACCTTCTCCACCGTCAGTACGCCGAGTTTCCAGGGCGCCGACATGGGTGGCCAGAAGATCACCGGGGTTGCCGGCGGCAGCGTGTCCTCGGGCAGCAAGGACGCCGTCAATGGCGGGCAGTTGTATGCGGTCCAGACCACGGCGACGAATGCTCTGGATGTGGCCAACCAGGGCTGGAACCTGGAAATCAACGGCGATCCGGCCGCCACCGTGGCGCCGGGAGACACGGTCCAGTTCCAGCAGGACGGCAATATCGTCATCACCCACAACGGCAATGCCGTGACGGTGTCGATGAAGGCCACGCCGAATTTCACCGGGGCCGACATGGGCGGCGCCAAGGTTACCCACGTAGCTGGTGGCAGCGTAGCTTCGAACAGCAAGGATGCCGTCAACGGCGGTCAGCTGTTTGCCGTCAAGAGCACGGCGGACACGGCCTTGAGCACGGCCAACACGGCCAACCAGGGCTGGAAGGTCCAGGTCAACGGTCAGACGGCCGCCACGATCGCCCCGGGCGACACGCTGAACTTCCAGCAGGATGGAAACATCCTCGTCACGCGCAGCGGTACCGACATCACGTTGTCGATGAAGGCCACGCCGAACTTCAGCGGGGCCGACATGGGCAGCGCCAGGATCACCCACGTGGCTGCCGGTACGGCGACCACCGATGCGGTCAATCTCGGCCAGCTCAACGCGGTCGGCGGCAAGGCCGACCAGCTCGGCAGCGACGTCGCCCAGGTTCTCGGCGGCGGCGCCACCTACGATTCGGCCACCGGTGCGATCAACGGTCCCACCTACACCATTACCACGGCCAGCGGCACCACCCAGGTCGACAACGTGGGTGATGCGCTGAACCAGATGAATGGCGTGGGCGGTAGCGTTGCCAGTGGCATCAAGTACTTTCATGCCAATTCAACTTTGGCGGACAGTCAGGCCATCGGTGCCGACAGCGTTGCCATCGGTCCCGAAACCGTGGCCGATGGCGACAACGGGTTCGCCGCCGGTCAGGCGGCAACCATCGATCAAACCTCGGCGGGCGCCGTGGCCATCGGTGATGGCGCGACGGTGGGTCACGATTCCGGCAACACGGTGGCGATCGGCACGAATGCCAAGTCGACTCCTGCCTCGCAGACGGCCACGGTCAATGACGCGGTGGCCATCGGCCATGCCGCCGAAGTGACAGACAATGATGCGGTAGCGATGGGACACAGTGCCGTCGCCGGTGCCGGTGCCGTCGGCATTGGCCAGGACGCAACGTCAACAGGCGGCAATACGGTGGCGATGGGGCACGGCGCTCAGGCCAACATGAGCGAGGACATTGCCATTGGCCTGAATGCCGGCAATGGTTCTTTCAGCAACACCAACACTACTTCCGACATCCAGAATGTGTACATCGGTTCCAGCGCCGGTGCCAATGTCACCAATGGTGGGCACAACGTGGCCGTTGGTTACCAGGCCGGCATGGATCGGGGCGACAACAGCGACCAGAACGTCGCCATTGGCGGTCAGGCCGGCAAGGGCCAGACGGGCCGGTTCAATGTGGCGATCGGCAATCAGGCGTCGAGCAGCGGTCTGCTGCCGGCGGCCACGGGAGCGACAGCGGAAACCGTCGCGATAGGACGTGAAGCCGGTGCGAAGGCCGATGGTGCGATTTCGATCGGTTCGTTCACCCGGGCGCTCGGTACCAATGCGACGACGGTAGGCTATGACGCCTATGCCCGTACGGCCGGCAGCCTGGCGCTCGGGTCGCATGCGGATGCGGTGTCGGCGGGCTCCATTGCACTAGGCGCCAACTCCCTCGCCGACAGCAGTTATGACGATCCTTCGACGGGTGCCTACCTGACCAGTGAGACCGCGACGCACATCCTGTCGATTGGCGCTCCCGCCGGCTCCCCGAACAGCGCCAGTGGCATGACGCGCCGTATCGCCAACGTGGCCGGGGGCGCGCTGGACACGGATGCCGTCAACGTGGCGCAGCTGAAGCAGCTGGGTACCGAAGTCAAGGGATTGTTCGGCGCCGATGTCAGCATCGATGCCGACGGAAACATGTCGTTTTCCCGTGATGGCGACGGTTCGTTGTCTGCGTGGCTGGACGACCATACACCGGGCAGTGGTACGGGCGGTACCGCCACCAATCCGGTGGTCTATGACGGTGCGGCCGCCACGAGCATCTCTCTTGCCGGAGGCGCCTCCGGCACGCAAATACATAATCTGGCGGATGGCACCAGTGCCGACGATGCCGTCAACAAGGGCCAGATGGACGATGCCATCGATGCCAGCAGGACGCATTATTTCAGCGTCCGGCCGGTCAGCGGGACCAGCAACGAAAACAACAACAAGGCTACCGGCGATGATTCCCTGGCCGTGGGCCAGGCGGGTCTGGCGGCCGGCGACAACAGTGTGGCCGTCGGTCGGGGCACGACGGCCGGTGACGAAAAGGGCGACAATGGGGCCATTGCGGTGGGCCATGACGCCACGGTCAACGTGGCCTATGGTACGGCCATCGGCGTGGGGGCCAACGCCAAGGTGGGCGCTCATGCCACGGCCATTGGCCATACGGCACGCGCCGATGGCGTCAGCTCGGTTGCCTTGGGCCACAATGCTCAAGTAGAGGTGACCGCGAATCCGAGCGCGGATGATGGCGTCGCCATCGGTACCGACGCCTACGTGAATGTGGACCAGGGTCAGGCGTTTGGCCATCAAGCATCGGTGCACGACGGTGCAACACGCGGAGTGGCCATTGGTGACAACGCCGAGTCTGTAAGCGCACCCGATGCCTATGCCATCGGTACGCGTGCTCTGGCGAACGCCACCAGCGCCCATGCCACGGGAACCGATTCGGTGGCCGACGCACAAAATGCGTATGCGCAAGGCACGGCGGCCGCGGCCCACGCGACAGATTCCCAGGCCTATGGCACGCAAGCCACAACGGGCGAATATGCTACTGACAGCATTGCCTTCGGTCATGCGGCTCAAACTGGTGTCGGAAACCCGGCACTCACATCGACCGACAACATCGCCATGGGAACCCTTGCCAAGGTTGCCGGCGACCACTCCATTGCGGTCGGCGGCGGCAACACGGTGGGCAAACAAAATGGTACCGGTGCAACCGCGACCCTGAGCGGCAACTATTCGGCGGCGTTCGGCAACGACAACACCATCAACCAGGACAACACCTTCGTGGTCGGCAACGGCGTGACCACCACCCAGGCCAACAGCGTGGTGCTGGGCAATGCCTCCACCGACCGCGCCGCCACGACCGAAACGGGTGCCCAGCTGTACGGTGCCAATCGCACGTTTGCCGGCCCCGGATCGGCCGCCAAGGGTGTGGTCAGTGTCGGTGCGGCCGGCCAGGAACGTCAGATCATCAATGTCGCCGCCGGCAACATCAGTGCCACCAGCACCGATGCCGTCAACGGCAGCCAGTTGTACCAGACCAACCAGGCCGTGGACGACTTCGCCGGCGACATGGCCACCTACCTCGGTGGCGGCGCCAGCCACGATCCCGACGGCAACGTCACCCAGCCGACCTACAACGTGCTGGGCACGGATTACCACAA